>CAZKRK010000012.1:0-39876 GCA_964555035.1 uncultured Victivallales bacterium
AGGACGTCGGGTTCTCATCCCGGAAAGAGGGGTTCGATTCCCCTAGGGGGTGCCAGTCACCAGAGCGGCTCGCAAGCTCGCCGCACGGTGACTGGCAAGCCGGGCTTCGCACAATCTACCAGCTTTGCCTCGCCCTGTGCCAGCCGCTCTGGTGACTGGCGAACCGGTCACCGTGATCCCGAGTCCCCGAGGGATCTCTGGTGACCGGTGCCGAGCAAGGGAAGCCCATGGTCAAGCCTGATTGCCTCACGCTCACGGCTATGCCATTCTCCTCTCCATGAACACGGAACACCCACTCCCCCACTGCGTCTACGTCTTACTCTCCCGCAAAGACGACAACTTCTACGTCGGCTACACAACCGATCTTCCTCGTCGTCTGGATGAGCACTTCCAGGGACGCAACACCTCAACCGCACCCCGCCGCCCTTTCATCCTCGTGCACTGCGAGTACTACCTGGCCAAGGCAGATGCCGAGCGCCGAGAGACCTACCTCAAAACAGCGAAAGGCCGACGAGTCCTTCGTCTCATGCTCAGGGATTCTCTGGCAGAGCTACGGGAGTAGAAGCGCGAAGAGCCCACGAGCCACCGCCGCTTCTTTGCGTGTCGCCCGGGCGACAACGGGAATCGATTGTCGCGTTGCTCGTGATCGGCACATCAAAGAAAAACGCCGGCGATGGGGGTGACCCGATCGCCGGCGTTCAGTCACTGATTCGCACGCATTGGGCCTCAGGCTCAATGCGTCGTGTGCTCCGGTCTATTTCCCGTAGATCAGCGTCCCGGGGGTGGGAGGAGGAGCTCCACCGGTCTTCCAGACTTGGACACCGGCGACGGCTGTGAGGCTTTGCTCTGGCAGTGGCGTGGTGCCGGCATAGTACCAGAATCCAGAGATCGTGCCGCTTCCATCGGCCGGCACATCCACGAAGTTCTGATCGCGGTCGGCGTCCACCGATGCGGGCTGCCCGACTCCATTCCCCGCATCAAAACCAGTGACAGCAGACCACGGATGCCGGCCTTCGCCCGGGGGGTTACGCTTGTTGTACCAGATCATGCTGTACGTGGCGTTGGGTTCCAGCCCCGTCAGCGTCCACGGGATAGGCCCGCTGGTGATGCCGGAGTAGATCCGTATTGCTGCCCCTCGCATAGGGGTGGGACTGTTGTCACCGGACGTATTCCCCCACCCATTGCTACTGTCAAACGTGAGCGTGACGCCGTCGTCTGTAGCAGCCGGCGTCCCTGTGTTGATAAGCGCCCAAGCTCCCACTTGGCCCGTGATCTGTAGCCCGTTTGGATTGTTGGCGGCAGCCACATCGCCGGACATGGCATTCCCCTGTATATTGAAGCTGTGAACCGAATCCTGCGCCTGCACCGTCCCCACCGTCATCCCTATGGTCACCACCGCCAAAACGGCGATCGCCAATACATTTGTAATTCTGTTCCCTGTCATCATTGTCTGATCTCCTGATTTCATTAGTCATCCATCGTGTTGAAACAACCTTCATTCCAGCCGCTCACGGAAGCAGACCGTCATGGGCTGGTGTCATGTATCCATAGGCATGGCCTCCTTTCATTTCACGCCTATAATACGAACGCGTCCGCCAGAGCGACGTGACGTCATTTGCCCCCTCCCGCAGTGCGTATTGCCTCACGGGAATGGCGGAATGTCTGTGGCAGGAGGGAGAGGAAGAAGCATGGAACCCCAGGACGGTGCGTGGGGTGAAAGGTCTTCATGGCCGGGCTGAGGCAAACAGGGGAAACCGGTCAGCCTATGCCTGTCGGTCTTTGTCCTGAAGGCGATACTGACGGGGGCTCATACCGTAGGTTTTGCGGAAGAGCCGGTGAAGGTGGGCCATGGTGCGAAAACCGACAAGAGGCGCCAAGTCTGCAATAGGGTCGTCAGTTGAGCGCAGGAGGTGGCACAGTTCCGTCAGGCGCCGACGCTGCAGCTCCGAGATGACACTGCGCCCAAGGCTATTCGCGAACAGACGGTCGAGCGTGCTGCGCCCAACGCCTACTTCGCGGGCTACATCTTCCACAGACAGATCGCGTTCGATGTGCTTCCACATGAAGCGCACGGCGTCGGCGACCACCGGGTCCTTTGTGGCCAGGACATCCGTACTTTCCCGCACCGTAACTTCGCGGGGTGCCACGAGCACGGTTTCGGTCGGCGCGGGCTTTCCTGCCATCAGGTCTCGAAGCAGCTCGACCGCGACCTCCCCCACCTGCTCCTCCCCAAGATCGATGGCGGAGAGGGGCAGCGGCGTACATTGACAGGTCACGGGATCGTCGCCAAGCGAGAGCACCGCGACCTCGCCGGGGACCTTAAGCCCGGCGTCCAGGCAGCGTACGCAGATCCTGGCCCCCATTTCACTGCTGAAGCCCACTATACCAACCGGTTTCGGGAGTGCCTTGACCCATTCTACGATCTCGTGATCCCGTAGATGCCGTCTCTCGTCTGCAGACAATGCGGACGCCTCCGCGGCCAGTGGCGAATACGCGAAGAGATGGCACTCGCAGCCCAGTTCGACGGCACGTGCGCGAAAGGCCTCGTACGTTGGCTCGAAGGTCGACAGTGGCGTCCCACCCCCGACAAAACCAACGTGGTGAAAGTTTCGATCCACGAAATGTTCGGCCGCCAGTCGACCCGCCGCCGGCAAGTCTCGGACAACTGCGGGAAGAACGTCGTCATGCGGATTCGGGAAGCTGCCACACCGCACGATGGGGCAGCCCACTTTCCGCAGCGAACGGACCACCGGTTCATGCCATAGACGTCGAACCAGGGCACCGTCCGGGGACAGGCCGGCCGGCAGTCTGCGATCGTAGTACACGAGGTCGATAACCCGCCAGCCCAGTTCCATTGCCCGCTGGATGATACGGCGCTGCTCCCGGTAGAACATGGGTTCCAACAACACGACCACCGTCGGCCGTTTGGCTCCCGGAGCCACATGCCGGGTCAGAGCAGGCGCATGCTTGGGATTCTCCGCTCTTTTCGCGGAAGCTGTCTGCTTCTTCTTCGACATGATCGATCTCAGAGTTCAGTCAAGTATGGCCATCATAGCCGCCACAACAGCGTCACCGCGCCAGCATCTCCTGCAGCATCCTCAACTGCTCTTTGCGCTTACCCGCGTCCATCTTGCGGATATTCAGCAGCTTCCATTGCAGGGCGGCAAACCACCCATCTGTCACCAGTGCTGTCGTGTCTCCATAGTGACATGCCCATCCTTGCACTCAAGAACAGCATACCCGACGTCCGCATCCGGAAGGTTCAAATAGTTTAGATTCACGAACCACGAAGGGACTTTGCGTCCACGCCCCAGCGTGGTCTGGTCGGACGGGATATCCTGTATACCACGGAGGAAGTCCAACAGTTCGACCGCTATGGAATTCGGTTGCTGTTGTGCCAATTCCAGGACCGCTCCGACTTCGTCCCGCAGGCGGGCGTGCGCCTCTTCCGGCTCTCGTATTGCAAACTCATTCCACACCATGGCGTACGGGGCTCCCATGTGCCCGCTAACCTGCCAACGCACGCCGAGGACGGCAGCAACAGCCGCGACAAAAGGCTCCTTCCCCGGGCTGACGTGTGTCACGAAGATCCGGGTTGCGCCGTCAGCCCCGCCGGCTCGGACCGTCGCCACCAGTTCGGCGAACTGGCTCAGCGTGGTCCAGATTCTTCCCGCGCCACCCGCTATCGGTTGCTGTAAGAGCTTCTTGCTCTTCAGCAGATTCCCACCAAGCCCGAAGATCTCTACGTCACCGAGTTGGTGGATACAGCGTTCGTGAAGCACGTGCAGGTTGTCGACCTCGAACTGGCCCGTGTGGAACCCGCGGACGACCTCAATGTCTTCGTGGTTGCCCCACACGGCATAGACGGGCACGTCGAAGCTGCGCTCCCCGGCCAGGAACAACGGCAGTTCGCTGAGCGGGGAACGCTCACGTATAAGCGCTTCCTTCGCCTGGCGCGGCAATCCGAGGGCATCGCGCCTCTCATCCTCTGGAAGGCTGCTGTGCAGGACATGCAAGTTCAACTCCCGATCGGAGAGCCGGGCGGCGCTTGCGTCATCGTAGAACCCGAAGTCGCCCGCGTGCAGGACGGCATCAGCTTCGGTCTCACGGGCGATCGTGTTGATCCTTTCGAGGTTTCCGTGCGTATCGCTGATCGCTGCGATCCTCATGTTCCGTCCTCCACCATACCGTCCAACACTCCGGCATCATGCAGGCGGCGGAGTACCTCTTCGCACAGGTTATATTGCTTCGTTTCCACGCAGGGCGCCTTTCAGGAAACGGATCTGCTTCTTCACTTTCGAGAGCTGTTTGCGATATTCGGCCCGCTTCCCCTTCGCCTCCGCATACCTGGCAATGTCCTTTGGACTCGACTTGCCTCTGTACTTCGAGTGGACTTTCCCGCCTTCGCGATACACAAGGTAGTAGTACTCGTTGCCCCTGATGATGCGTTTGACCAGGCTGCCTTTGGGAAGCGCAGCCAGTTCTTCTTCGTAGCGCACCTTCATGCGCTCCGAGTTCTCAAGTTCTTCCCTTAGCACAGCTTTGATTGACATCCCACTACCCTGGCTCAATTACCATACAACTGTCCCTGTAAGATACCACGTATAGTAACAGAGTCAAGCGTTACCATACAGACTGTTCTAAGTGTCGACATGTATAGTAAAGAGCGCCCTATTATTCAGCCCGCACAGACGCAGCCGCAAAACACATGCACCCGCCTCAGCCACACCAGCAGAGAGTTCGAACCGTGGTACAAGTGGGGTGCCATAAGCGAAAAGTCGAACACTTTTCCCTGTTGTCGCCCGGGCGACAGATCAACTCAACTCGATTATTCACGGGCCAATCGGCCACCATGGTGGCGCGTGCCATTCATCCGAACGTTGACGACCACCCATGAGGTGGGATAGGAACTGCAGAAATAGAGTTGCTTCACTTTGCGACCGACCGCCGACGCACTTTTCAACTGGCTTTTACAGCGAGAGCCTGACCGTTCCAGGGGGAGAGCCATGACCAACAGACGAACGAGAGTTTTGGTTTCCGGCGCCGCAGCCTGGGCAATGTGCCTGCTTCTGGCGAACGCACAGTCCGTCACGGTCAGAATGGAGGTCCACCACCTCCGAGGCAAAGCCCTGACCGAACTCAAAGAGCTTCTTGCCCCGATTCGAACAGAACGCACACAATTGCTGCTGGAGCACCGGTCACAACTGAACGCTCCTTCTGACGCCTATTCATGATTACTGAGTGTCAGGATTCGGATCTCCTGAGAGAGATTATCCTTATGCAGGATCCCACCAAAGCTCCCACGATAGCACCGTACGCAAAGTAGACAGCGGAGACCAGGACCATGCCCTTCCAATAGGTTCCGATCATATACAGCAACTTGCCCATGAACTCGGTGCCGATGACGCCCTGCCTCACACTAAACCCGGGCAGATCGAGCGGTGTTGCAACATTTACCAGAACGACTGCCCCGATACCGGCACAGATTGCCCATCTTGCGACATAGCGCACTGCTTTTGACATACTTTCTCTTTCCGCGTTATCGCCGAACGTTTCGGCTGGACTGACCCGCGAAGCAGGATCATGTTCCAGCCGGTGGTTCTGCATCTATTTCAGTTCTTGAGTCTTGAATGATACTTTCGCAATCCCAGCTTCTTTTGTTTCTTCTAGTATGCGGTACGATGCAGCCGTCTGTGTCACCGCAGGGCCACAGGATACCATGAGGACCAGGCGGCGGAAAGGTCCGTTGTGAGGCATCCGGCGTGTGGGCCGGTTCGGTTATGCCTGTAGCGGCAGGCGGCTGGCCTGGCTCACCATCGAGACGGTGTACAGGAGCCACAGGATGAACCAGGCTACCGACGTCACAATCACAGCAAGAGGCTGACTGAACGATGTCGTAAGCATGATCGACACGATGCCGAGCGCAATCGCCCGGGCGCGCCCAGGTGCGTGGGGTGATTTGCCGTTAAGATCCTCTGCAAGTCCCAGGTAGGAGACGAAATACCAATAATAATTGAAGAACGGCACGAAGAGGAGTCCCACTGCGGCAGCAGGAGATACTCTGGCATCGCTGCTAGGGACTCTCTGCCAACACCGGTAGTGAACAATCATACTGAACACCGTGCCGGGCACAATGCCAAGAAGAAGAAACAAGGGCGCCCACAGCCGAGTATCAGGATCCCTGAAGGTCCCGCCCTGCTCCAGCAAAGCACCGGCATAGATCACCAAGGCGATTATCGCAATGGCCTCGAAGATGACAGCCGCTTTCAGCTTGATTGGTCGTGCTTCCTGTCGAGCAGGCGAAGCCGCTGCATCCTCCGCTGAATCCGAGCTCGGTGTCTCGACCGACCTTTCATCTTCATCCACATATGCTTCAGGGGGGCCAAGCCCCTCCAGCACGTTGGCCATCTGGACGAGTGTCACTTCAGCACCATCGCCCGCCGGCAGTTCTTGCTCAATATGCTCAGTGACCGATTGCACAATCTCATCGATCTCCGACGGGGCCCTGCCGCCAAGCGCTACCCTCAGTCTCTGCAGATATTCACTTTCCAGTCTGCGGGCCTCGGAATCACGTGTCTTCATACGCCTTCGCCGCCATCCTTGTTGTCTATGAATCCGTGTATCGCGACAGCAATCTCCTGCCACGACTCATTGATGCTCTTCAGACCCGTTCTCCCGGCTGAGTCAAGTCCCCGGTCAGTTCTTCCGCAGCATGACGACTGCTTCGGAGATGTGGCGGGCGGTGAGGGCAGGATGCGATGCCTGCACTTGCCGAGCCGTCTTCTGGAAGCCCTCCACAATATTGCGCCGCAAGTCCCGGTATTCCCCACTCTCGATACGCCCGAGCTCGCGCAGCTTTCCGAGGCGCCCGAGCTGCCGGCGGGCGATCTGGTAGGTGGGGCGCAACGGTTCGGCGATTTCGTAGAGCTCGAACCGGTCGCGCAACCGCTGCCGGTCCGGTGGCGCGAGGGCATTGAGATGCAGCGCAAGCGCTTCGCCGGTTGGGAGAGCAAACTCGGCCCGCTGCCCCTCGAGCGAAACGGCTTTGGCTTCAAAGGCATGGCCAGCCGCATTGGTCCAGCTTTCGCCCCTGGCGGCGGGGAGAAGCGCGATGCAAACCAAGAAACTCCGAAGCGCCTTCATTGGGCCACAAGCCGATAGAACGCGACTGGAAGGGAGGCGTTCACAAACACGGTCTTGACGTCGCCGTCTCCGGAAACCCTGCTGTAGGCGAATTCACCGTTCTCGGTGGCGGCAAACGGGACGACGCTCCATCCGCTTCCCGGTCGGTCGGTCGCGACGACGTGGTAGGTCATCCCGCTCACGCTAACGAACCGCAGGCGGAAGCGGCCGTTGGGGAGCCGCTGGTGGTCTTCGATGGCAAAGACGTCCGAAGCAAGAAAGGGGAACGTGCCGGCACGGTATTCGTCGTAGTTGCTCATGCCGTCGCCGTCAAAATCGTCCTCCCCGCCAATCTGGTTGATGTTGGTGATGGCGCCGCCGGATTGGTTCATCATGAGCGTTTCCCAGGCATCCGGCAGCCCGTCGCCATCGGCATCCTCCGCCGTGCTCAGATCGATCCGCGTTTTGCTGCCCGGCTTGCCGGCGAGAATGGAGGCGCCACCCACAAGGGGCTGCTCGACGCCGCCTACCCGTACTGAAAACTCGACCGGATCGCCAATATGCACGGCATAGGGGGCAAACACGGGCCCGCCGCTGTCGAGCTCGATTTCCAGGCGGTAATTCGAACCGGCGGAGACCAGACCCCGGATTTGCATGCGGTCAAGCTCGTTGGTGCCTGAATGCAGCAGGATCTCGGCGCCGTCCAGATAGGGGTAGCCGTATTCATTGCGAAGCATGCCGTGACAGACCGCGGCCGGCATGGGAACGCCGGCCCGCGCCGCCGCCAGCATGCCGAACGCGGCCAGGCAAGCGAGTTGTTGTTTCGGTTTCATGTGCGCCTCTAGTTGCCGCTGTAGGAATAGGTTTGGAAGTAGATCTTGATGTCGCGCACGCCGTTGCCGTCGCGCTCGCCGCCGACGGCGCCCTGCCCGTGAATAAAGCGCTCGAGTCCCTCGTCCGCGTCGCTGAGCAACGTGCGGCCCGGAATCATGAGCAGCCAGCGGGTGTTCCAGACCGAGCGGCCGACCAGGCGCGAGTTGGAGATCACTTCCGCTTCGGTGAAGCCGCCGCTGTCGTGGTAGGCGCGCATGGAGGGGTAGCGCCGGATGTTGTACATCTCATCGCCGAGCATGTCCTTCAAGACGCTCCAGTCGGGAATCCCCCAGTCCGCGTCGTTGACGGGATAGGGAACCGGCAGGGCCTGGTCGACCACGCTCCAGGAGCGCACCTGCGTATTGTCGGCCGAGGGTACGCGCATGCGGTCGACGCCCGCCGGCACGAGATAGACGCGCGGCTGGTTGGCCAACCCGGTCGCGTATTCGTTCCGGTAGTGCTCGAACCAGACGCCGGCAGAGCGAATCTTGGTGGCGAAGTGGGTCGAATCATAGGCGTTGTCGCCGGCCGCCAGGTCCCGGCCGAAGTAGTTCTTGGCCATGGCGATCGTAGTGGAAAACGGAATGACCAGGGCCGGCTCCCGAGCCTGGGCGGGATCGAACGGCAGACAGGTGCGCCGGAATTCCGGCACATCGAGCAGGTTGCGAACGCGGAAGCTCTCGAGCTTCTTGCGCCAGCGTCCGTCGCTGGAAGCACTTGGAGCGATGCGGAAGAGCTCGGTGCGCAGGGAGAAGCGGCCGGTCTCGCTCTGTGGGTTGTTGAAGCCCAGGCGCCCCTTGAGCACGTCCCAGTTGGCCTCCATGCGGGCGAGGATGTCGGCCAGGCCCGGATCGCCGGCGTCGCCGCCGGGAAGCGGTTCGTCGGGCATGCCGCCCGCGCCGCGGGTAAAGCGGCCAAGCGAGCGGGCCTTGACGACCTGGCTTATGAAGTCGCGGCCGGCGGTGTTCGACGCGTCGGAGGCGAGCAGGCCGGTTTCGTAGTCGTATGCCTTGGCGGCGAGGTAGCAGTAGCGCGCGGCGTTCTCGAAGCTCTCGTTGTAGCGGGCGAGGTCGTCGTTGCGCATGATCTGGTGGGCCATGTTGCGGTAACGCTTGACCGAGAGGTCGGAGGCCCAGTTGATGCGCAGGCCCTCGCGCTCGACCTGCAGGCGGTCACCCTCGGCCACGACGGCCTTCAAGCGCATGCGGGCGTTCTCCAGGTTTTGCAGGCCGACCTGCAGCTCGTCTAGAAGCGTCTGCTGCTGGCGCGCCATCTGGTTGATGTCGGCCAGGCCGGCCTCGTTGAGGTTTTCCAACTCGTATTCGAGCAGCTTCAGCTCGAGGATCACTTGGATTTCGTGGATTTCCGCAAGCAAAGACGCTTCCGTGATGCGGTAGCCGGCCTCGATTATCATCGAGATGCCGTAGGAAACGGTGCTTTGGAGCATGGCTACGAAACGGGAAGGGGCAAAGGGGTCGTTGGACAAGCCTACCACTTTTGGAAAGCTCTCAACCACCGATTGGGACAGCGTACGGTTCATGTCGGTGGCGCGGGAGGCGATTTCCGAAAGCGTCTGGAGCACTCTGATAGCCACGCGCCGCCTGCGGACACTCTGTTCGGCGTCGATCGTGTCGTCGTACGCATCGGCCTTGTTGTAGATGGCAGTCCTGAGAGCGTCGGCCTCATCCTTGAGGTCGGCGCTGTGGACGCTGATGCGGTTCGCGAGCCGGCTGGCGTCCTGCAGGGCGGCCAGGTATTCGCCGATGGCGATTTGGATTTCGCCCTCGGCGCGCCGGACGCCCGAATAGGAATCCGGCTTGATCGGCACGCCGTTGGGGCCGACATGCACGCTCAGCGACTGTACCGTGTTGGACGCATACATGCCCTGGTAGTTCAGCGTGCCGGTGCCGTAGAATCCGTAAACCTTGTATTTGTGGACCGTATCGCTGTAGCTGCGCACGGAGAGAAGACTGTTGGTCCAGGTGAAGACAACGTCCTGCCCCGACTCGGGGACGACCGTCCCATCGATATCGACGTCCTCGACATACATGTAGTGGGCCAGGTCGGGGCCGTTGTAGCCCTGCGGATAGAGCTTGCCCGGACCGATGTCGTCGGCATAGGGGTAGCCGTAGATCTCGACCAGCCCGCGGTTGAAGGCGGCCTCCTCGTCGGCCACCATGGCGTCGAACTCGCGTGCCTCGTTCTGGTCGCGCAGCAGGCGGGAGGATTGCTTGACGCGGTCGAAGACGGCGGCGGCGTTCTTGAGCGCGCCTTTGGCGCGCTCGAGGATCTGCTCGAAGTGGGTCCGGCCCAGGTCGATCCCCTCGGCGCTGATGTCGAACGGCACGGTGCCGCGCGCAAGGCCGAGGGGGTTGAGGCCGGTGTCGGCGCGATCCATCTGCTGCTGGGCTTCGCCGGCGGTTTGGACGAGTTCTCCGAGCTCGGGGATGGATTGGCGGTCGATTACGCGGATGCCGGTTATCTCGGGATCGGTCTCAACCGGTGGCAGGAGCGAGTTGGCGGCGAGCCAGTCGAAGTAGGCGCCCATGCCGGCGCGCCCCGCCCAGCCGGCCACGCCCCAGGCGCGGTTGGTGTTGGCGTCGGCCAGCTCAAGGCAGGGGTGCGGCGCGCTTTCGTCGTAGTCCTGCCGGTAGGTGCGGGCGGCCACTTCGGCCGCGGCTTGCGCCTTGCGGGCGGCCGCCTGCACCAGCTTCTTCTCGTGCAGGTAGGAAACGGTGATTTCGGTGTCGCCCGCAAGCACGCCTTCGACCTGCGGCAGCCAGGTGAAGTTGGGGTGGCGCAAGAGCGAGTAGTAGTTCTTCAGCGCGCTGAGGTAGTGGCCGTAGGCGTCGCCGTGGCCCTGGGGGTAGAGGATCTTGGCGTCGTCGACGTCCACCGTTCCGTCGAGGTCGCCCTTGAGGTCGCTGATGCCGTAGTTGAGGGCGTAGGCCACCTCGCCGCCGGCGATGTCCGCGGTGAAGTTCCAGGCGAGACGGTTGAAGAGCGGGTACTCGTCCACGGGAGGGTTCATGGAGTCGTCGCGCCCGCGCAGCAGGGCCAGCTCTTCGGAAAGGAGGTCGGGGAGCTGGTTTTGGAAGCAGAAGACCGAGGAGGCATCGTAGTTGGGCTCGCCGCTGTCGCCGCCGAGATCGACGGTCGGGTTGAGCGCATCGGCGTAGGCCTCGTTGCCCAGCACCATGTAGAGGTCGGCCAGGCGGCCGGCGGCCATTTGGAGCGCCAGCGAAAGGTCGTTGCCGGCCACGGTGCCGGCGTCGATGCTCAAACCACGGACTTGGTCGATCAAGGTCTGGTAGAGCGGGATCAGGCCGTAGTCGTTCAGGGCGTAGTAGTTGAGCGGGACGTTGCCGTTGTAGGGCGCGCCGGCCTGCTGGACCATGCTCAGGTCGGTGCTGATGGCCACGTTCATGTAGTCCTGGATGCGTTGGTCGTAGGGGTTGATCGCCTTGAGCGCGCGCTTGATCCACCCTTCGGCGAGCACGGGCGGGGTCCAGGCGTTCCAGTTGGTGCCGACGAGCGCCTGCACGACGGAATCGAGCGCGCGGTAGCGGCAGCGCAGGTAGTGGTCGGAAAGGCCGAAGATCCCGGTGTCGCCGATCACCAGGCTGTCCCGACCGGCGGCAAGGGTGTGGTCGGCCCATGCGCCCTCGTCCTCGTCGGAGGGGGCGGCGCCGTTGATTGGATCGGCGTATTCCCACTTGAACTCGTAGAGGTCCTGCTCGCCGCCATAGTCGGCCGTATACTTGAAGGTCAGCTTGCGGTCGAGTGGATTCCGCGGGTAGATCGGGTCGATCCGCCCGGTGTAGAGGTCGTCCGCGACACGGATGATTTCCATGCTGATGTTCTCGGAGGGATCGACCATCGCCTCGTTGGTGCTGTTGTTGAAGACGAGAGTCACGTAGCCCTCGCCGGTGCCCGGCGCGGCCAGGGCGAGCGAATCGAACGGCGCGGTGTCGGAGGCCAGCTCCACGACGTCGGTGGGCAGGCTTTCGATGGCGGCGCGCCAGTCGTCGCCGGCTGCGCCTTCGATACCGGCCACCAGCTCTTCATTGGTGCAGGCGGCGCGGCTGTCGCCGACGAGCGTGTTGAGCAGGAGATAGTCGTGCTCGTCCGTGCGCTCGACGTACTCGCCCGCGAGCTGCAGTTCCTCCCCGAGGGCGCTGGGGTTCCAACAGAGGCGGCTGCGCAGGGCGTCGGGCAGGTCGCTGAAGAAGGTGTAGCCCGTGGCGGGGTCGCGGTAAGTCTTCATGCCGGCGGGAACCTCGGCCAGCGCGGTTCTGCGCGCAACGGTGGGATCGAGCAGCATCACGCTGTTCGTTCCCGTGTTGGCCTGCGACTGCTGGTAAGCCACGTCGACGCTGAGCTGCCCGCGGATGGCCGGCAGACCGTTGATGGCGTTGAGCAGGGTCTGCCCGACGAGCAGCTCGGGGCAGTCATCCGGCCAGGAGACGACGTAGTGGTATTCCTTCGGCGAGCCGTCGCTCTGTTCCATCCAGGGAACCGGCTCAAGCAGGGCGATTTCATCGCCCTCGGGATACCAGAACCCGCTCTGGCTGGGGTAGTAGTAATCGAATGCGTAGTTGCACGTCCCGCCGCCGTGGCCGCCGCGCATGGCCCAGTAGGCGCCTTTGCGGTCCCTGTATTCCGGACCGGAGACTTGTGAGTTTTCGGCGCAAAGCGGCTGCATGAGCGAAATGGGCGGGGGCGGCTGGATCATTTGCCCGGCGTCCTGGTACTTCTTGAAGGGATACATGCTGTTCTCGGCCACCACCTTGAAGGCGACCATGTCGAGCCGGTTGTCTGTCGGGTTGGCGTATTCGACCAGCACGTAGGGATCCGAGGTGTAGCCGGAGCCGGAGGTCGTGTTCAGGTCGTTGCGCAGGGCGTAGGCTACGTCCTGGATGACGAGGGCGTGCTCCTCGTTGGGATTGTAGCCGGGAAGCCCGGGGTCGGGCTGGTTGTAGATCGACGGCGAGAGACCCTGCAGGCTCAGGCCGGGGCCGAAGGTCTCCGGCGCGTAGGTGCCGCTATATTCGTCCCACTCGTCGAAGTAGTACCCCTGCATGGCCTGGAAGCGGGCTTCGAGGGCGTTGTTGGTCGGGTAACCGTTCACTTTCCAGAATTCGGATGGCAGCCCGAAGAAAGCGGCGTCATGCGGCTTGACGGGCAGGCCGCCCTCCTGCGCCAGGCTGCCGTCGAGCCAGCACAGCAGGCTGGGATCGGCCGGATCGACCGGCGCGTAGCGGTAGCGCCGGATCTCGTTGTCGGAGCGGACGCCCTTCCACAGGCGGATGTCGTCGAACTGCCCGGAGGTCAGCCCGACCCAGACGAAGTCGATCCCCTCTTCGGGCCAGTCCTTCTTCTCATGGTAGGTCTTGTCCCCGTTCTGGAAGATGCGGAAATGACGGCCTTCTTTCCAAGTGACTGCAATATGGCGCCACTCAAGATCTTCAAGCTGGTGTTTCCGCCAATATCCGCTGTCGCCGTTACGGCTGGTGAAGCCGAACTCGTGGTTGCCCGAGATATTCGTGGGGCTTTCCTTCATATACCAGAGCACGTTGGTATCGCCGACGGCCTGGGCGCCGGCAAAGCGGACGCCGACGTCGCCCACCGCTGGGTAGTTGCTGTAGACGGGGCGGTACCAGAATTCGAGCGTCATACCTTCCGCGGGGCTGAAAGGCAGCCGTTCTCCGTCGCCCTGGCGGCCGATGTGGACGCCGTTCCAGTCGCTGAAATCGAAAGCGGAGCGTTCGCCAGTTCCGGGGCTCAATCCCTCGGAGCCTTCGCCGCCGGCAATGACGATTTCATAGGCGTCCGCGGGCCATGTGCAGTCGTAGCAGGCCACCTCGGAAGGGAAGTATACGTCGAAAGGCAGGTTTTCCTGCCGGGAGGCGTTGGCCCACCAGACTTCGAGCCGGCCCTCGTTGACGGGAAAGACCGACGACTCGTGGGTGTCCAGGTCGGGATAGACTGCGGGATAGTCGTAGTAGCCTGCATTGTAGCCTTCGCCGAAGGGGACATAGAGGTAGCCCGGCCAGGTTCCGTGCGTGCCCTCGGCGGCCGGCCGCAGCTCGTCGGCAATGTCCCAGCCCCGCGGCACGCGGCTGAAGTTGGTGGAGAGGCACGAAACGGACTTGACCGGTTCGAACCAGATCTCATCGCCCACGGAGTATTTCAGCAGGCACTTGCCTTCGTCCACGGTGGTGTGGAACGTGCCCTGACCGACCACGGCATGGCCGTCGGGCGTCTGGTAGTCCATGGCCTCGACCACCATTTCCGGCGGGAACAGCACCTTGGGCTCGTGGTCGCCCGCGTCGGTGTCGCCGCGGACATAGAGCTGGAGGTCTTTCCCCCACTCCACGTCGTAGATGTCGACCTCGAAGGGCCACAGCACGTCCAGCTCCTCCTTGGCCTTCCAGAAAACCTCGATCTTCCACGCCTCGCCGCGCGTTTCGCGGATGGCCCAGACTCGGCCCTTCTGCGGCCCCTGCTGGTGCTGGTAGACATAGATTTCGCCCTGCCCCGAGGGGTCGAGCGCCCCGCGCGTGATCTCGGCGAAAAGATCCTCGGTGTCGAACGAGCGGGTCAGCGGAAAGAGCTGCGCGCCCATTTCAACGGACTGGCGGGAGGTCATCGGCTCAAGCACGTTGACGATTTCGTAGGCCAGCAGCTCGCGCCGGCCGGAGGTTTCGTCGAGCCGCGAATAGGTCAGCAGTAACTTGCCCTCGGCGCCGGTCGCGGCGCGCAGCTTGTTGTCCGCAATCCAGACGTGGTTGCTGGTGATCTGCGAGTTGTAGTAGAGATCGACGCGGTAGTTCTGCGCGAAGGTGATCACCGGCCCGGAGTTCTGGCCCTCGGTCCAGTAAAGACGCACCGGGCGCTTGTTGGGGTTGGAGGAGACGACATAGATCATCTGCTGGGTGCGCCCGCCCTCGAGCGTCCAGGTCACCTGCACCGGCCCGGCGTCCGAGGCGATGAGGGTTTGGGCGTAGTCGAGCCAGACCGTCTGACCGTTGCCGCCGAGGTAGTCCACGAAGGGCTCCACATCCAGATCGGCGTCCGGCGGAGGCGGAATCTCGTCGCCCAGATCCACATTGGAGCGCATGGCCCCGATCGGCAGGGTCACGACGCTTTGCCACAGGGCGTTGGTCAATTCGGTTGCGGATTGCATCCCGTTGCCGACGGGGGTCATGGAGCGCGGCACCGCCTGCGCGGGCACTCCGTTCGTGTCGGGGTAGAGCACGTTGTCGAATGCGCTCTCCAACAGGCCTGCCGCCCATGCCGGATCCGCCGATGCCAGCAGCAGGAGCGGCACGGTCCAGCGCCGGAGCACTTTGCCATTCTTCTTCACAACGAGCCTCCGTACCGGGAAAAGAATCAAGGAGAATCGGACGTGCCCCAGTCCGAACGGACGTCCTCAACCAAGGCCTTGTGGATGAAGAGCACATGCACGGTCCAATCCGCGTGGTTGCCGTGCGTGGGGGCTTGGACGCGGACTATCCACTTCCCGTTTTCCGGGTAGGCGAGAGCCTCGTACTGCCGGGTGGCGCGCCCCTCCTCGATATCGGCGTAGCCGGCATCGGAGCCCACGACCATGGCGGCGTATTCGGTAACGGAATAGCCGGTGCTGAAATGTGTGTCACTATCGACGCTTTTATAGGATTTCAACACAAAGGCCCGCTTTGAGGTCTGCCCCGCGGCTAGCTTGGCGAAAAAGCCTTGGCAGGCCACGATGATGTTGTCGTCGGCCTCGATGTTCCAGTCGTCGTCACTATCGGCATAGAGGCGCTGGTTGACATCCGAACCCGACTTGACCTGCACGTCGAAGCCGTTGCCCTGGAAATTGTTTATCGTCATGGCAATGGAATCGTCCGCCGCCACCGCCACGTTGTCACCGGCATAAAGGTCGAGGTCGTCGCCCTGGAGCTTGACGTGCACGCCGTCGTCCGAAGTGATCCTGATGTCCCCGGACTGGTCCAGGTCGATTTTCGCGGCGCCGCCGCCTGACTGGATGATGTCGGCCTCCCGGATGTCGTTGTGGTTCATTTCGACATTGTCGTTGATGCTTACCGTGCTGGAGGCGCTCAAATGGATCTTGCCGCCGGTAGCTTCGAGGTAGACCTCGCGGCCCTTGAGGTCAGAAAGGTCGGAAGACTGCATCCAGAGGTCGCCGGCGCCCGCAAAGACATCGACGCTGTCACCGTAGATGGATACGTCGTCGCTCTTGGCGACGTCTCCGAGGCGGACATCGCCGCCGGCGGTCTGGACGGCGGCGAGCTGCGCGGCGCCGGCGACATTCAGATTGCCGCCGACATCGAAATCGCCATCGGAACGCCGGGCGTATTCGGCCGCCTGGGCACGGAAGGCAAAAGGCACGGCGAGCAGTTGCTGGCGCGGCAGGGCCTCGGTGCGGTCGGCCTCGTCGATCGCCGCGTTGTTCTCGTCCTGGTGTAGGGTGACGCCGAAGAAGAACTCGTTGTTGGGCACGGCGGCATCGTACCAGAGAGCCCGCCACAGCTCGTCATGGGCCGCCCCCCCGAGCGGCGTGCCGGCCGGGCTGCCGAGCAGGACGCTGAAATGGCCGTTCTTGACGTAGGTCACATGCTCCTGGCCCCAAAGCGTGTTGGTTGCCGAGGGCGAAGCGTGCAGGCGAAACTCCATGGTGTATACCCCGTCGGCATAGGGAGTTCCGTCGGCCGCCTGGAGGCGCCCCTGGTAGTTGATCTGCCCCGGTGTCACCGGAACGATGGAGGCCGGCACGGCGGCCATGGCCGACGAGAGCCCCACCAACAATGCAGACGTGGTTGCGATCAGTCCAATTCTCATCCGCTCTTCTCCTTGTTCAAAAAGGGAGCCACTCCCCCGCCGGCCCCGCGGCCCTGTTCATTGTCCGTCCGAACTCAAGTATTCAATGATCCCGATCTCGCTCACGCGCCGCAGCCGGAAGCTGCCGGACACGTAGAGCGTCTTGTTCAATCCACGTACCGTTTCAAGATAGGTCCCGCCTCGCTCGGAAATGCCCCAGCGCAGGTTGGCGCTGCCCAGCAGCGGGTCCTCCGGTGCAAAGACAAACCGCAGGTCGCGACGGACCAGCCAGCTTTCGGCATCGGCCTCGGGAAGCGTGGAGGCAGTGCCGTCGGACGCGTACTTGAGGTTGTCGTGCTGCGGGTGGTGGACATGTACATAGGGGTTGAGCGGATCGTTGTATTCCAGGCGCACTGTACTCTCCAGTGTCCCGTCCTGGACGAATTCACCGGCCAGCGCCAGCGGGGGCGCCGACGGGAAATTGACCGAGCTGATGCGCTGCACAATTGCCGACGCGTTGGTGGACGCGAAACTCTTCGCGTGCGCTTCGTCCCAGAAAAGCTTCCAGCTTCCGTTAGTGGAGATACCCGCGGCGGCATCTCCCAGCTCGTGCCAAACCAGTAGCGCGCGCTGGAGCAGCCGCGCTTCGCCATAGTCGTCCATGTGCAGGATCACCCGAAAGGGGAAAGGCCGGGCAACCGGCAGCGGCTCGGTTTCGTCCCACGCCGGCGTCGTGCCTGCGCGGGTTGGCGCACGGCTCACGCCCGTAACGGTCGCGTCACCCACCCACAGCCCGGTCGGGTCGGCAAGCTCCTGCGCGGCCGCGCCGCAGCTCGCGCCGATGTAGTGCACGGCCACGGGCTCGGCCCCCTCGTTGCCTTCGTCGCTTACCTGCAGTACGCTCTGCCAGGCCGAACCGGGCGCGGCGTTCGAAAGAGCGCCGATGCGGGGCATCAGCTTGAGCTGCAGGGTCTCGCCGGCTCCAATGGTCTGCTGGAAGAAATCAGGCAGATCTTCGTAGGTAGCGTGAATCGACTCGGGCCAGTTGCTCCGCGCATACATCAGCGGGATTCTCCCAGCCAGCGGAGGCAGACCCTGACCGTCGGGAGGCGCCAGAGACGCCAGGTGGCGGATGCTGGCCATCCGCTCCGAATCGTCCAGGTTCTTGATCCGCAGCGTGGCCGGACTGGGATTGTCGCCAAAGCCAATGGCGCGCGCGGCTGACTCGAGGGAAACCTGCAACGGGCCGTTGTAGATGCTCGAAACGTCCCCGCAACGAATCCAATAGGCCTCGGAACGGTCGATGGCCACGACGCTCGGATTGAATACCCGCTGGGGCATGGCCTCGTCATCCACCCTGTAAATTTCCCCGCCGTCAGAGAAGTTGACGGGAATCTCGTCGGTGTAATGGAAAAAGTCGAAAAAGGTAGCTGGATTGGTTGGCCCCGCCGGCATCCCGGTAAGGACCAGCTCGCCGGCGTGCCACTCCTGCGGATTGAGCAGGGCAAGCCCCTTCAGACACAGACTGAAAGGCGGGACATTGCTCTGGACATGCACCATGTAGGCCTCGCCGCTGAGCAAGCTGGAGAAGGAACTCAGCTCCGGATCGTCGGCGTGCCAGCTAAGCCAGTGCGCTTCGCGCGGGAACGGATCCGAAGGATCCGTGTCGAACTCCGTCCCGTTGCCGCCGCACCTCCACCAGCTAACCACATCGACACCCGCGTTGGTGAAGACCGCATCGCAGCCCCGCGGTTCGGGCTGCACGTGGAGGTAAACCGGGTTCCACCCCGGCTCGAAATCAATGGTCTGCGTCCGCCATTGCGCCACGGCCGTGCCCTGGCACGCCAGCAAAAGAGCCAAAATGAGCCCTCTTATGCCCACGACCCTTCCGTTCCTCAACAAGCCCATGCTCGAGACTCCCGCAGCCGTTGGGATGCACCACGGAGTACAGGCATCCAATACTGCTCAAGGTGAATGCAATCGGACTCTGCTCTCGCGAAGCTACGCAGAAAACCGGTTCCGCGCCACCAAACTCCCGACTTTGAAACGGAGTATACGCGAAAACCGTTCACGGGATCAACTCCTAAGACCAACGTAGGTCCGATTTGCAATCGGACCCAACCCAGGCAAGCTCTTTCAAATGACGAAGAGGGGACGCAACGTCCCGGCGACGTTGGGTCCGATTGCAAATCGGACCTACGTTGGCCGCAAATCGACGAGCGACAGAGACGAGCCGAACGAGAGTGTGTCTCAGTAGTCCCACTCGCAGATGAACGGCCGCTGATCGGCCTTCAGGTATTCGTATCCTGCCCAGGACGATCCGACGTCGGGCCAGGAAGTGCCGGTACTGTGGGTGCAGATTCGATGAGACATAGAGCGGACCAACCCGGAGAACTTGTTGCTGATGTCGAGCATCCGCTTCACTTTCACGTTGAAGTGTCGCACCGTCTCGTGGAGTGACATCTCGCGTTCGAATGTCTCCTCGTCCGTATGCTCGAGGTCAATATCCTCCAGGTGGTCCACCAGGCTGGGGACAAACTCCTCGGGGCGCTTGTCCTGGTAGTAGACCGTTCCCGGGGCGACGTCCGCATCTCCCCTCAGCAATTCGAGGCCGGCGTGATTCACATTCACAACACGCGCACCCGGGCATCACTTGTTCCGTATGAACAGGAAGTCCCCGCCTTCGTGCCCGGCTTTACGGATGTCGCCGTACTCGGGTACCTGGTCCGACTCGAGCATGATCGGGCGGCGGATTGTGCTGAAAAGGGTGGCGCCGTCGAGCGCCTTTTCGTTCGTGCGTAGGGCCTTCAGGAAGGCGGACGCAAAGACCGAGTGCTGCCCGCCGCCGCTGTCGAGGACGGGCTCGAGACCGCCGGAGCTCAGGACCACGCGGGCGCGGCGGCTTGCGATCTGCTGCCAGTACTCGGCAGACTTGCGCTGCACGACCAGGCCCCGGGTCAGTTTGCCGGCGTGGCAGCTATCGGCAACGATCGGCACATGACGTGCGCGAATCGCGCGCAGCTCGGAGGTGACTGCGTCGTTTGCGATCCAGGCAACCTGGTTGTCGCTGGTGGCATCCGCCGGCAACCAGTAGCCGCGGTCGGCCTCCTGGTCGAGCCAGCCATGTCCCGCATAGTAGATGAGCAGACCGTCGTTTGTGGCGAGCTTCAGACGGTATTCGGTCAAGGCCGTGAGGATCTGTGCGCGGGTGGCGTCCAGAAGCAGGCGCGTCTTGAACGCGTAGTCGTTGCGCAACACGTGTTCGACCGTCTTTGCATCCTGGCAGGCGGTACGGAGCTTCGGCAGGTGCTTGTAGTCGTTGATGCCGATCGTGAGCGCGTGGTAATCGAGATCGGTCCTGGTTGGCGAGATGTTCCGGGGCACTCTCTGCGGTGGCGGCATGGCACCGCCCGAGCCCTGGTCCAGAGACGCCAGCTCAATGCCCAGGCTGCCGTCCCCCCCCCAAATTGTCCAAGGCCCCGGCGCCTTGGGGCGTTGCTGACCGGGAACTTGACTCGACGCGGCGTTCCGTAGAACCGTTCTCCCTTGGCCCGCCGTAGCCTGGCGAAGGAGGCAGGACGGTTCCAAACCCCGCGGGATCCACCACCCCGCCTGGGCTCCGCTGAACCGTCCTGGAGAACGGTTCTACGTTTCCATCTCGAATTGTCTCGGCAGCGCACCGCGCCTTGGGTGGGATTCGCCCGGTGCCTACCGCACGAGGAGCAGACTGCCCTGTGGGCCGTACAGACGCATCTCGAACACCCGTGCCGACGGGTCGCCGTTGGTGGCGGTGACGGTCAGGCGGACTTTGTCGGTTGAGACCTCTCTGAAGCGGTGAACGCGGTGGCGCAGGTAGTTGCCTTCCTCGCGAAACAGCGTCACCCACCGGCCTTCGCGGTTGCAGGCGAGCTCGTAGTCGCGGACGCACTCCGCCGGTCGGGAAGAGGGGTGCATTTTCGTGTCCATGTTGGTGTCGAACGTGAGCTGCACGGTGTCTATTTGCGCAAGCTCGGGCAACGTCAGCTCGATCCACTGCGGCAGGGACTGCTGCCGGTCCGAGGCCCACATGTTGCTCTTACCGTCCCAGATGCGGCTCACGCCGTTGATGACATTGGTCGGATCGAAGTCCGTCAGCGTGCGGATGACCGGATCCGTGTAGAAGGCATAGTATTGTCCCTGTATCTCGCGCCAGCCTGAGCCCTGGGCGTATGCGCGGAAGCACCCTTCGGGAGCGGATTCCATCAATCGCCACGAGACGCCTTCGGTCTTGGGCAGCCTGAGCCAGAGGTTCGAGGAGTTGGTCTGACAGTTCACCGCGAACTCTACCCAGCCCGCGGAGGACGCGGGCACCGCGGAAGTCGCCATCGTGGTGCCGGGTACCTTGGGCGTCGGCGGATCGGGTGAAAACGTCAGCACGATCGGCGTGGGGTTGGTGTTTGTCGATTCCAGGTAGAGGTGGACGCGGTCGATGCGTTCCTGGTCGGCCGTACCCAGAATCACACAGCGGTCCATGTTGAGCGGGTGGATGATGGAAAGGCGCACTTCGTCGAGTCCGAATTCGAAATGCGCGGTCGTGCTCGATGCGGTGACGACTGCCCCGCGCGCCAGGTCTTTCGGGTCTTCGTTCTTGATGCCGGGAATGGTCTGGTCGTTCTTGAGGAGGGTCTGCTGCAGTTCCTGAACGTGGTTTTCGTAGATGCCGCGGGGCGAAGTGTCGTGTTCGAGGCACAGGGCCGCCGCCGTGCCGGCGGCCTGGCCCAGGGTGGAGAGTGTGCTCTGCACGCGCACCGTGCCGAGCGCGATGTGCGTCACGCTGCAACACCGTCCGGCGAACAGGAGATTGTCGATGTTCTTCGAGTACAGGCAGCGGTATGGGATCGTATAGATCGGTACGGGCGGATTGCACCAGAAGGGACCTTCTCCGCCCGACAGGATGCCCTCCGGGTGGTGGACGTCGATGCTCCATCCGCCGTACGAGATGCGGTCGGGGAAGACGCGCGCGCTCTGTGTGTCGTTCTGGGTGAGGATGTAGTCGCCGATCAGTCGGCGTGACTCGCGTTTGGCATCGTAGAGCGGCACGCGCGACAGGGCATAGTTGGCGGCCTCGTCGCTCAGCTCGCTCTCGTGCTTGACGTAGTCCCAGTACCCGAACGTGATTCGAATCAGCTCGTCGCGGGCGTTTTCGGCGCCCCATACGTCGTCGATGACGTTGGGGTGTTCCAGCCACCATGCTCCGCCGGCCACGGTCTTGACCGTCCGGCCGAACGGCTCTCCCGCCGGCGGGATCTCGTAGGCCCATGGCGGCGCCACGTACGTGACCGGCGCCCCCCTGTCTTCGGCCCTCAGGCCGACGGCCTTGCCCATGATGCAGCCGCTCATGGTCAGGCTGTCCGCCGCTTCCGGTGCCAGATCTTCGTCGTGTTCCTCTCGCGCCTCGCGCCCCAGGCGGAGCTCGGCGCCCGCGAAATACCCGATCCACCCGTCTCCGGTGCAGTCGATGAACAACGTCGCTTCGTACTCGTGAATCTGCCCCGTCAACGTGTCGACCGCCGTTACGCCTGCGATGCGGTTCGAGTCGGACATCGTTGCTGTGAATACGTGCTGGTTGAGCAACAGCGTCAGGTTCTCCTGCCGCTCGGCAAGATGCTGGAACGCCTGACCATAGTAGCTGTACGAATTGAATGCCTTGGTACGTCCCGTTTCTTCCGCAATACCCGTTTCGCGGGCGTTGTCGTGGTGCGTGCTGGCGCCGTTCAAACCAACCCCGGCCTCGCTGCTGCAGTTGCCGCCGAGCACGGGCCGGTTCTGAATCAGTGCCGTACGCGCGCCCATGCGGGCCGCGGCCAGCGCGGCCGGGCAGCCCCCCGAGCCACCGCCCACCACGATCACGTCGTAGGTCCCTCCCTCAACCGGGTCCAGCGACAGCCCTGTCAGACGCGCGCGCTCGTTGACAGCTCCCTCGCGGTCGGCCGGGGGTTGGTAGAGAGCGTTCGTCGTCAGGATTATCGCGTCGCAGCGTCCGTAGAACCCCGTCAGGTCACGGAGAGCCAGTTCACACGGTCCCGCGACCAGGTCGACGGCGCCGCCATCCTCCCAGACCCACTCGTCGCTCGCCGCGGCGCCGAACGTGTGCGCCAGCACCTGGCTGTTGACGCACATCCGGAAAGTACCCGGCGAGTACTCCTGGACCCAGTTGCGGGCGCGAACCAAGACGTGGTACCGGTCGGACCGGGGGATGTTCAGCGTCGTCGTGGCGTCGGCGACGGGCACCCCGACCCCGTTGGCAATCAGGTAGCCCGAACCGATAAGGTGCACAAACTGCGTATCGAGCGTCCATCCGCCATAGTCGGCAAAATCTTCGGCATCAATCCACAGGAACCCGTCAACCACCATCGTGACATCCCGCGGCGGTTTTCGAAACCCGGCCTCCTGGGCACGCAGCGGTCCGGCCAGGGCCGCGAGGACACAGAAGAACAGGGGGTACCGGCACAGCAAAGCTCTCATAAGGTACAGCATAGCATCGGTACGATTCGGTTTTCAACCCGAGGATTGCCCTCCCACAACGCATGCACGCACAGATCGAGATGCGTTTGCCTTGCCTTTTCCACGCACGTCGGACACCCTTGTGCGAGTTTCTGCAAGGGTGGGTTTTCGAGTGTTGCGACCGCACAGAGCCATACGAACCGTAGCTTCTCTGACGATGCTTGCGGTCGGCCTGTCGGTGCATGGGGCCGATGGGGGAGGGGAGGAGCCGGTCAAGGTCTCGGTCGTTCTGGGTTACAAACAGAACGAGCCGGACAATGTGACGACAAAGCCGCTCAACGACCTGATGAAGCGGGACCCGGTGATCGGCCTGCGCGAGTGGGGCGGCATTCACCTGCCGGGCGGCGCCGGAAGATCGTCGTTCCTGATGTCCCTTGCGGGCGGCACGGCGCCGGACATCTACTACTGCTGGTATCACATCATACGCAACGATATCGACCAGCGTTTCCTGCATCCGCTCAACGAGTGGGTGGGCGAAGACAGCGACGGGAACGGTCTCGTCGACGACGACGAGGCCGCCTGGGAGGGCTGGCGGAACGTGCCGCCGCTGTGGCGTCGCGTGGCGTCGCGGAACGGCAAGGTGTACGGCGTCCCGTATGCGGGCGTACAGTACTTCGGCCTGGTCTATCGCAAGGACCTTGTGGCCGCGGCCGGTCTGGACCCATCCAGGCCGCCGCGGACGTGGGACGAGTTCTACCGCTGGTGCCAGCGCGTGACGTTTCCGCGCAAGCAGATCAAGGGGGCCTGGCTGAAGCGAGGGCAGCGCGCTTACGCGATGTTCTCCTATCCCTGGTACTGGCTGCCGTGGATGCAGGCGGCCGGCGGATCGCCGGTGGTCCAGACACGGACGTCTCCCACCACCGGCAAAGCCTACGACTTCCCGATGGAGGAGACGGCCTTTATCGCGTCGGACACGGGCGAAGACCTCAGCCGGCAACCGTCGCGGTGGCGCGCCAACTTCGATTCCGAAGCCGGTGTGCGCGCGGCGGCCATGTTCCACAAGCTGCGCTGGGCGCCCTGGATTCGCGACGCGCGCACGGGTGGTCCGGTCGACCTCACGGAGGCCGACGTCGCCGCCGGCCGCGTTGAAGTCGGCGGCCGCACGTTGACGTTCGAGCCGGACGAAGTCTTTCGCGGGGTAGTACGCCCCGTGGTCGGCGCCGACGCCAAGTCGACGCTGTTCATGCGCCATCTGCTTGCCCGGGGAGAGATCGTCATGTTCCAGGCCGACGTGGCTAACCTGGACGTGTACGGGAGTGACGCGGGCGTGCCGCCCGAGCTGCTGGGACTGATGCCGTTCCCGGCCGCGGACGAAAGCCACAAGCGCGTCTTTCAAGCCCACAAGCACTTCTGGGCCATGACCTCGGCCGTCACGGAGCGACCCAAACGAGAACGCGACAAGGTCTGGAAGTGCCTGGAAGTGCTCGTGAGCGAAGAAGTCCGTGAACGCTCGATCCGCGAGAAGGTCATGTCGGGCAACGCCATGTGGTGCCGTCCCGACGATCTGCGCCGGCTGGGTCTGGAGGACTACATTCGCGACATTCCCGAGGAGACGCGCCGTTTTTACGAAGAGGTCGATGCGGGCGAGATCCTGCTGCGCACGGAGCCGTTTGCGGGTTTCTGGCAAAGCGCCAGCGACCTGTTGGACCACAACGTGCTCAGCCTGATCGTGGCCGAGACCGGCCGGGAGTTCGACTACGCTTCAGCGCTGCAACGGGTCACGCGCGAGGCCAACTCGGGCAAGATGTTCCAGTTGCCGCCCGCGGCCCTGGACAAACACCGTCCGACGGCACGCGTCCTTTTCGGGATCGGCGCGATCGTGCTGGCGGTGTGCGTCGTGCTGATTGTGCGCGAGAAGTACCGACCGCCTGCCGGAACGTCGGCAAACGTCTTGCGCCGGATCCTGCCCCTGCTGATGCTGGCCCCGGCCGTGCTCTCGATCGGCCTGTGGAGCTACTACCCCCTCATCCGGGGCTGCATCATGGCCTTCCAGGAGTATCGCATCGTCGGAGAGTCCGAATGGGTAGGCCTCGACAACTTCATCCTGGTCGCTCGTGACGCAAATTTCTGGCTCTATGTCGGCAAGACCCTCAAGTTCGTGGCCCTGACGATGCTGTTCGGTTTTCTGACGCCGATCTTCCTGGCGCTGTTGCTCTCGGAAGTGCCGCGCGGCAAGATCTTCTTCCGCACGCTCTTCTTCCTGCCGCAGATGACCTCGGGCATCGTCGTCGCCCTGCTGTGGAAGCTGATGTATGACCCCACCGAGAACGGCGTGCTGAACCAGATCCTGGCGGCACTGCACCTGCCGGCGCAGACCTGGTTGCAGGATCCGTTCTGGGCCATGTTCTGCTGTGTCCTGCCCGCAATCTGGGCCGGCGCCGGTATGCAGAGCCTGATCTACGTGGCCGCACTGCATTCTTTCCCCGACGACCTCTACGAATGCGCGGCACTCGATGGCGCCGGGTTCTACAAGCGCGCCCGGCATATTACCCTGCCGCAGCTCACGCCGCTGATTATCATTAACTCCGTGGGCGCCTTCATCGCTGCCTTCCAGAACATGGGGCACATCTTCCTGCTCACGTTCGGCGGTCCCGGCAAAGAAACCACCGTCCTCGGCCTGGCGATCTGGAAACTGGCCTACAACGATCTGCGCTTCAGCACGGCGACCACGATGGCCTGGTTTATGGGGCTGGCGTTGATCGGTTTCACCTATTTCCAGATACGTTTCCTGCGAAAGCTCGAATTCCGGCGCGCCGTGGAGAACTGACATGCCCATTATGCTCAAAACGGAACGCCGGAGCCTGAAGGCGCGCCTGATCGTGGCGGCGATATACGCGCTGCTTTGCCTGGGCGGGGCCACCATGATCTATCCCTTCATGATTACCGTGTCGGCCTCGCTTACCAACAAGTTCGATTACCACCGCTTCAGTCCCGTGCCGCGTTCATTCACCTCGCGCGCCGACCGTTTCACCCGCGGCCTGGCGAGTTACCTGCATCCCACGATACCCCCGGCTCTCTTTCCCAATCGTCCCGCGCACTGGACCACGCTCGAAACGGCCGGCGCCGACCGGGAAGGCGTCACCGCGTTCGCCGCCCCGTACCTTGCCGTCGAAGGCGATCCCGAGAGTCTCGCCGCCTGGCGGCGGATTGCGGCCGACTATGCCGACTTCTCGCTCGACTACGACATTCGCGACACATTCTGTCGTTTCGATTTTCGGGACCTGTGCGGCTATCTCCGGGACGTCTACGAGGAGCGTGTAGGCGACAACGTTCCGGCCGGCCGGCAGCGGCGCAAAGCCGCCCTCGCGCTGCTCAGCAAGGAGTGGGGCGTCCCCTACGAGGAGTTCTTCGACGTAACACTGGATTACGAGATGTTCTATCCGATGCACCACCTCACGTGGGACTACCCCGACACGCCCAAGGCCGAAGCGTTCATCGCCTACAAGGACGCCTACCGCCGCATGGTCTTCCGTCCCGGCGCCGAGAAACAGTGGCGCGCGTTCCTGCGCCGGAACGGCCGCACCGGCCCCGCGCCGTGGCCCGTCACCCGCGAGGATCCGGAAGTGTGGGCGCTGTTCAAGCGCTTCGTCGGCCGTCGGTGCCCCGCGTCCCCGACAAAGCCCTTTCTGCTCAAGAAGCACTGGCTGAAGTTCCTCGGCCGCCGGTCTACGTGTGACGCGCTGGGGCTCAAGGAGGATGAGCAGTTCGACGTCGAGCAGTACAACCGCCACTTCGGCAGCGACTATCGCTCGCTGCTGGAGGCGCCCTTTCCCGTGCCTGCCGACGCTGACGGACGTTTGCGCGAGATCTGGGAGATCTTCGTGCGGGACTACTATCCGCTCCGCCTGAAGACCGTCCGCTCGACCCCCGAGGTGCAGGCGGCATACCGCGACACGCTGCGCGAGAGTTTCAAGACGGTGGCGAACTACAACCGCATGATGAAGCAGGCAGACCTCGCCTTCCAGCCGGTCGCGAGTTTCGACGAGGTCCCGGTTCCCGCCTATGCCAACACCGGGCTGTGGCGCGCTTTCGTGCGCCAGCTCGCGCCGGACGCCGTCGAGCTGCACTGCGCCGAGAAGGCCTGGCAGGATTTCCTCCTCGGCCGCTACGCAACGCTGGACGAGGTGAACCGCGCCTACGGTTGGGACCTGCGCCTGATTGAGGAAGCGCGGATCCCCTTCGCCGAGGCCTACACGATCACCTTCTTCAACAACGAATGGCCCTACTATCTGTACGATATCGCGCACAACTTCGGGCAGGTTCTCGACTTCATGTTCTTGAGAGGGCGCGCGTTTCTCAACACGCTGATCCTGATCGTGCTCACGATCGCCGCCACGTTGACCGTCAACCCGATGGCGGCTTACGCGCTGTCGCGCTTCCGGCTCAGGTTCAAAGAGCAGATCCTGTTGTTCCTGCTGGCCACGATGGCGTTTCCGGCGGCCGTCAGCGCCATCCCCGGCTTCCTGCTGATGCGCGATCTGCATCTCCTCAACAGCTTCGCCGCGCTGGTTCTGCCGGGGCTGGCGAACGGGATGTCGATCTTCATCCTAAAGTGCTTCTTCGACGGATTGCCGCGTGAACTGTACGAAGCCGCTGCCATCGACGGCGCACCCGAGTGGCAGGTGTTCTTGAGGATCACCCTGCCGCTCACCAAGCCGATTCTCGCCATCAACACCCTCTATGCCTTCATTGCCGCCTACAACTCGTGGCAATGGGCATTGCTCGTCTGCCAGGACCAGGACTACTGGACGCTGGCCGTCTGGCTGTTCGAGATGCAGACAAGGTGGGCGGGGAACCCCCACATAATCATGGCCGCCTTCACGATCGCTTCCATCCCCACCGCAATCGTATTCATCACCTGCCAGAAAGTCATCCTGCGCGGAATCGTGATACCGTCGATGAAGTGACGGGGGGCACAGAGGTCCTTTACCTCCGGTAGGTCCGATTTGCAATCGGACCCAAACCACGGCGGTTGTTTTGAATGACGGAGGGGAGACATCACGTCCGTGCGGCGTTGGGTCCGATTGCAAATCGGACCTACGTTCCCCGCGCGGCTTCAGCCACGCCTTTCCTCACAGCTCTTTTGTCACTTTTTTGCACGAAGAATGCAGGATCCGGCCGAAAAATACGTAGTAAAGGGTGTAGGGGTGCATAATCGACGAGGACGGAGTCTGCCCGGGGCCGGTCCGGCAATCGCACAGGTCATTGCCCGCAACAACACCGAAAAACCACGCCGATTCCATTCTCCTACAGAGATTATAATGGTGTTCTTCGTCTCAATAGGCGAGTATCAGGTGCATAATTGACGGGGACGGAGTCTGCCGGGTGGTTATGATCATTGGCCGGCGCAGTCTGCTTGTAGTTCCCGTAACCGTGTTCCCGAAGTCGGTTCTTCCTCCTGGAAGGTAGCCATATCCACAGACGACCTGTCATCCCGAGCGCAGCGTAGCGGAGTCGAGGGATCTCGAGGATTGCGATTGCCCCAGGCGTCTTTCCAAACCACGAGATCCCTCGACTCCGCTACGCTGCGCTCGGGATGACAGGTCGTCTGCACTGTCCGTCCTGGGCTCCCTGTTCAGGGAGCCCGGGTGGTTGGGTGTTTGAGCGCTCCCCAGGGGTTTCACCCCGGGCGGGGGACGTGCGTCCCCGTGGGGACTCGATTTCGCCGTTGCCGTCGCTGCCTACTGTGCCCTCTATCACTACGGAAGCTTTCCCGAATTGTCTTTTCCGGAAAGAAGTGAAACTATTTGCCTGTCCCCGGTTTCCCCCGGTTTCCCTTGATCGCTCACGACTGCCGCCCGAGCTGACCGCGCACACAGAAACCAATGGCGCATGGCTGGCAACCATCACGAACACACCCTCACGAAGAATCACCCTTGGCGAAGACGAATGGGACGTTCACCAGTTCCTCCTCTTCCTCTCGCATTCGAGTGGGTGCCACAACACCGTCTTCCATCCCAAGCTGATCGCGCGGGGTGCCAAGGTCACCGTGTCCTTCCAGGACACTCTCGCAATCGATGCCCTCGATCAGGTGCTCGAGAAGATCGGTGGTGTCCGGACCCTCCAAGGAGGGGTGATGTTCATGAAACCCAAGCAATCAGGAGCCCACCATCAACCTGGACGCTTACGGTGAAAGGCTGCCGAGGGCGGCAGCCGTCCCCGCCGGTCAGGTCAACGTTGGGAGCAGGAAGAAGAATGACAAAGCGAACCATATCTTCACTGGCCACAGTGGTGTTCAAGTTCGTCTTTCCTGTGGCCTGCGTCATTCTGGCCATCGGCCTCGCCGTCGCCGCCTTCCATGCAGACGGCGTGCTGGAAGCCCTTGTCTTCATCCCGCTGATCGGTCTCACCGCCATCTGTTTCTGGTCTTGTGCCCCCCTCAAGTGGGTCCAGATCGAGGGCGATGCCCTCAGAATCTCGGACTTCCGGCGTGCGGTCTCTGTTCCGCTCGGGGAAATAGAATCTGTGACAGAGAACATCATGCTGAGCATCCACCCCGTGTGGGTGTCCTTCCGCAAGGCTACGCCTTTCGGAAAGAAAATCATGTTCATGCCCACGTTCAGCGTGCCCATGAAATCACACCCGATTGTTGACGAACTCTGGGAACTGAGGAACAAAGCACGGGAGAGCTCCCAACATCCGCCTGGAGCGTAACGCGAGGGACGCGCACGCTCAGGCCAGCGTTGGCTTGCGGAAGGAACAGCTCGCAATACACATCAGACTGCGCTAGTGTGTGTATGGCGATTGGAGGTGATTCAGATGGGAAGAACGAACGTAGTGCTGGACGACAAGCTGGTTGAGGAATGCCAGAAGCTGACGGGAATTGAGACGCGTCGCGCTCTGATTGACTACGCGTTGCACGAAGTACGTCGACACGGTCGGCAGAGGCGCCTGTTGGAACTGAAGGGCTCCGTCAAATGGGAAGGTGACTTGGCGGCCTGGCGAGAGGCACGAGCATGATGGTGCTCGTTGACACTACCGTGTGGATCGACTTCTTCGGGGACAGCTCGACGCCGCAGGTGGCCAGACTTCAGGAGTTGATCGAGAGTGACGAGGATCTGTGTCTCTGTGGCGTCATCCTTGCCGAGACCCTCCAGGGCATACGTTCGGACGCCGAGTATCGGCGAACGAAAGAACACCTCGATTCCCTGATCTTCTTCCCCATGCACCGCGCAACATTCGTGCGGGCGGCTGAGCTCTACCGCACACTCCGCAAGAAGGGCGTCACGGTGCGAAAGCCCGTTGACTGCATGATCGCTTCACTCGCAATTGAGTACAGCCTCTCCCTGCTTCACAACGACCGCGACTTCGATCGTATCGCCGAGCATTCGAAGCTGAAGGTTCTCAACAGCAAGAAGCCAACAAGATGAATCCAGCATATTGTCGCTGGCGCGCCAAATGCTGATTCACGACGCTCGAGCATGGAGATGAAACGACATACGTTTCACATTGCGTGGTGCTCAGCCATCACCGTCTGCCTCCTGACGGCATGTGACCGGTCCGGCGAGCCCACGAAACAGGCTACGCGTCCCGGTATTCCAACGGTAGATTGACTTTCCGATCACGGGACACTATCGAATCAAGACTGACGGGGAAGCTCGAACGAGGTCATCGACGGCGACCGAGTAATCCGCTCCCGTCCAGTGCAGCCACCGGAGAAGTCCCTGTTCTGCAAAGGGGAAAGGAGACACGCACATTGCGAAGCAGGCTCAACGCTGTTTCGGCACTGGCTCTCTCATCCTTGGCGCTCCTTGGCTGTGCCCGCCAGACACAGCAAGTTCCGGGAGGGCGCTTCGACTTCCGTAGCGACCAGCCTTTCACCCGGCCCGACGATGTGATCTCCGTAGCTCTGAGACCCCATCCCCCAGAGCTGTACGTGTACTGCAGAGTCATACAGCGCGGCAGTGTACGATTGGCAAGAGAGACACTGCCGGTGGAGAGACTGCCGGAACAGCTTGAGACGCTGGGGGCCGGCACCGGCACCACAATCAGAGTAACCAACTGCTGTGGGGAGACGAGAGCGGTCTGGGAGAGGGTTCGAAACACGCTTTCGGCGTCTGGTTACAGCAGGGCGACCTACGAAATGCCGAGGAAGTAGGCGGACGAATGCAGGCTGCCGCACACTATGGGCGCTGACGCGCCGAAGCGTGAGCACCACGTTGGTTTGAGGAGTGAATAGACCCAGAATAGTAGTTGGTGCGGTACTCACGATGTTTGGCCTTCTGATCCCCTGTCCCGAGCTCAGACGAGAGAGCGACGTTCAGCCGAGGCGTTACGTTCGGCGGGGCAGAATTGACTCGACCGTCGGGATTCAGTACCTTGGTAATCGAATGAAGGAGGCACAACTATGCCGACCGTGATCCAGAAAGAGGAGGCCCACAGGTTGGTTGACCGTCTACCGGACAGTGCGACCTGGGATGACCTCATGCACGAGATCTACGTGCGCGAGGCCATCGAGCGAGGGCTGGCAGATAGCCGAGACGGACGTACGAAGAGCGTAAGGGAGGTACGTGCGAAATACGGCCTGCCGGAGTGACCGTTCACTGGACAGACACCGCGCAAAACCACCTCGACGCGATCTACGCGTACATTGCACAGGACTCGCCGGAGTACGCTCTCCGCATGGTTGACCGTCTCACGTGGCGCTCGCGGCAGATCGCCGCCGCTCCTCTTTCCGGTCGACGAGTGCCCGAGTACGACATGGACCAGATCCGCGAGGTGATCGAGAAGCCGTACCGCATCATCTACCACATCAAGCCCGATCGGATCGACGTGATAGCGGTCCTCCACGGAGCCCGCAACGTTCTGCGCAGGGGCGAAGAAAACGACTGAACCGAACAACAGCATCGAACGCAATATCGCGATCGTGACGGTTGAGCAGATCCCAGCGTACTGGATCCATGAAGAAGCAATCGGGTGACAGTCAGCTCAAGGTCTTCATCGCCACTCGCGAGTCGAGATGTGAGGAATGAGATGAAAGCGTTGTTGATGCTCATGGTGTTTGCTGTTTCCGCGGGCGGCGCAATCCCGAATGGCGAGGACTGTTTCACCGAACGGAAGATGGCGGGGCTGAGAAGAGCCAGCGTGCGCAGGCACTACCTGGCTGCCGATCCTGGGGGACTGGCCAACGAGGCGGATCGCGATAGGGTACGCCGGTACATCCAAGGGACGTGCATATACATGGAGGCCGGCTGGGATCATCGGGAGGGTATGACCAAGGCCATTGAGGATGGGGAAGGCCTGATGGCCGACGGGATTGCGCCGCCCGCGGTGTATCTGGCTGTAGCCTACATGAAGTACATCCGGAGTTCGGATCAAGCCTCCTTGGCTGCCCTCGAAGACGCCTATCGGCGTCTCGCGGCCCAGGACAATCCATCGTCACGCACGACGTGTTCGGCAAAGAGATTGAACCGGACCGCTTGCCGTGGTACGGTTTGCCCGATGGGAGAGGAGGCAACGGCCAGGCATGGATGTCAGGTACTATCGTGATCCGGACACGGGACAGCCGCACATCTACGGTCACAACGTGCGCGAGACCGAGGTCGAACAGGTGCTTCGGCGGCCGGGCGAGGATCGTCCGGGCAGCCAAGGTTCGCGGGTGGCGTTGGGACAGACCGAAGCAGGTCGGTATCTTCGTGTGATATACGTCCCCGATCCTCACCCTGACAGCGTGTTCGTGATCACCGCATATGATCTCGAAGGCAATGCGTTGATCGCATAGCGGCGACGGCGACGGCGCAAAGGAAGAAGATGAAGAAGAACAAGTTTCCTCCAGGTTGGGACGAGAATCGCGTACGCGAAGTGCTCGCACACTATGAGAGTCAGACCGAAGCCGAGGCAGTAGCCGAGGACGAGGCGGTCCTGGATGACAGACCCCAGACCCTCATGGAAGTGCCGGTCAAGCTGGTCCCCAAGGTGCGAGAATTGATCGCCCACGGGACAGCCTGACCAGACTGCCGAACCAGAGCGTGGAGCGCGACTTCGGGTTAGCCGCGCCGCTTCGCTTTGCGTCCAACCCGAAGCGGCTCACGCTCAAGATTGCGTTTGAGAGATGAAGGAGGGATTGGAAATACCTCAAGAAGATACAGCGGGGAAGCAGGCTGTGCTTTCGCTGGCGAGTCCCTGGTTAGCTGTGCAGTGTGTACGAGTATTAATCCTGACTCCGCTGATCTGCATTCCGTGTTCAATCTATGTTGTTGCTCGAGCAATCATTGATGGTAGCTGGAGAGCTTCACTCTTCAGTGTCGTGCTCTTAGTCTTGAGCATCTTGGCAATAGCAATCATCCTGAAGAACAGAAAACCCAACACCGTTTCCAGGCGACGGCAATAGCCACTGCCCGGAGGTGACGCCGAGAGGCGCGCCTCGGGCATGCGTTGTGTGAAAGAAGGGTGGAGGCATGTTTGTCGGATCAGGCTTCGCCTTGGATGCCGCTCGCAAGGTTCTACGCGACTCATCTCTCAGGCGTGAACGGCTGGACAGGCGTCGTGACAGACGGATGCGCCGCCTCGAATCAAGGCCGAAAGCACACAGTAGGCGCATCCTGCCGAAGCCTAACCGTGCCAGAAGTCTTCGCAACTGAAGAAGTGGAAACAGGAGGGAGAGATGAGTAGAAAGCGTTGTGCGAGTTGGTTGGTGGTGGTTCTGGTGTCTGCGTTCGCGTTCCGGGCTCACGCGCGGCTCATGCCGGAGTTCACGAAGTCGGTGACGTTTGCCGATCCGGCGCGGGAGTTGTCGATGCGGAAACTGGAGGGGAAGCTCGTTGTGGTTCTTTTCTTTCAGTCGTGGTGTCCAAAGTGCAACGACTGGTCGCCGGACTTGTTCAAGCAGGTGCAGGGTGCGGCCGGGGGGCGCCGGGACGTTGTGTTGATTGGGCTCAAGACCGACGGCGGCGGGGTGAAAGGCGCGGAGCAATATCTGGAGGAGTGCGGAGTCAACCTGGGGCGCTGGTTTGTCGGCGCCGACAAGGACGCCGAGTACTACAGAAAGGTGACCGGCGACAACAAGCTCTACTATCATACGATTGTCTGGCCGGGCGGGCAGATTGCGGAGACGAAGCAGGGCGGCGCGACCTACAACATGGGCGGACGCAAGGTCTTCGTAACCGCGCGGCATCTCAAGGACAGATTGAAGAAAGCCAAGGGCCTGAAGACGGTTTTGCCCAAGGGGGTTCATGTTCCGCCGGAGCTGCGTGACAGCGCGCGGTTGGCGGAGGTGGGAGAGCTTGGCGCCGCGATAAAGCTCGCGATGTCCGGCAGGCTGCGCACGAGCCGGGACGAGAAGATCGTGGCTTTCAAAAAGGTCCTGGCGGATGTGGGCGCAAAACGAATCAGTGCCGCGCAGGCTGCCGTCCTGGACGAGAGCCGGGACTGGGGCGCGCGGTACGAGAGCTACAAGAAGCTCGCCGCCCTGGCGGACGAGCTCAAAGCGTTGCCGGCGGCAAGGGAGGCGCGCAGCGTACTGTCGAAGATGCGCGGCAGTCCCGAGCTCAGGCGGGAGAGCGCCGTTGAAACCCACTACAACCGCATCGTCGCAAAGCTCGAGAAGGCCAGCGACAGAAGCCGCCCGCGCGTCGCGAAAGAACTTGAGGCGTTGTCCAAGCGCTACGAGGGCACGCGCTACGGCAAACTGGCGGCACAGAAGGCGAAGTCGATCGCGGGGGAGTGAGGCGAAGGGATCTCCGGGTGAGCGGAGAGAGGCATTCGAGCGTCGCCTGTTGCGAGGGTGGGGCATTTGTCACCTTTTCCTGCACGGAGCATGCGGGATCCGTCCGGAGAACACGTAGTGAATCAAGCCAGGAGACGTGCTGTCAGTTCTGACAAGTACGGGACGTTCGCTTACATGATGAAACCGACAGTCATGGCCGTGTTGCTTGTGTTTGCCGCCGTTTCGGTTGCCGAGGAACCCGTGGACTCCGACCGTGACGGCATGCCGGACGAATGGGAAAAGAAATACGGATTCAATCCCGCGGACCCAGCCGATGGCGCCGGTGATCAGGACGGCGACGGGTACGGCAACCTTGAGGAATACAAAGCGCAAACAGCCCCAGTCGGTCCAACCGTCTGCCACTTCCCGCATCTACTTTTCGACAAGGTCGTGGAACGTGGAACCAACAGGTGGATTCACTTCCGGCAACGTGGCGGCAAATCTGTGTGGGTTCGTGAAGGCCGGCCGGCCGGCCCAGTCGGCGGCATGCCCGACTGGCGCAATAGACTGTTTTGGAGGTCGGTGTCAGACGTTGCTGTCGACGATAGCGTCGCCACCAACATCCAAGTGGTGGTGACCCAGACACCGTCAGTCGGCAGGACCAACACCTGGGTCGTACCTTACATAGGAACGCCCCCTCCAAGAATAGAGAAGAGAAAGGCACGCGAACAACAAGGTGGACGGATATCGTCCGAAGGCGCGCTGAGCGCGCCTCCGAACGAATCGTCACCGTGAACGTTGCTCTTACGCGCGAACTTCTCGTTCAAAACGTGCATTAGCTGCTTGACGAATACATCCGAAGTAACCATATTGGTATGTATGAAAACGACACTCAATATAGATGACGCCATCTTGGCGCAGGCATCGCGATTGACCGGGGTAAAAGAGAAAACATCTCTGGTGCGCATGGGGCTTGAAGCACTTGTTGCACGCTACAGTGCGCGACGTCTGGCGGCGCTCGGTGGATCTGAACCCGGAGCCAAGCGCATTCCTCGTCGGAGGACGGCATAGTGGTGCTCGTGGACACCTCCGTTTGGGTCGACCACTTCCGGAAGAAGAGCGCCAGTCTCGCCTCACTCCTGGAAATGGACGAGGTTGCCATGCATCCGTTTGTCCTGGGAGAACTTGCCTGCGGTAACCTGAGGAACCGGAAGGAACTCATTGCCTTGTTGCACGCCCTCCCGCCTGTGAACAAGGTCGAGGACGACGAACTTCTGCTGTTCCTGGAGCGACGAACCCTCATGGGGCGCGGCGTTGGCCTGATTGATGTTCACCTGCTGGCATCGTGTCATCTGGACGGATGCCGGTTGTGGACGAAAGACAGGCGGCTCCGAACCATCGCGACCGAGATGGAAATCGAATACAGCCGACCATGAGTTGCACGCCGTGCGCTACCGCGCAAGCGTGAACTCCACGTTCGGCAACCACAGGAGCTTGGCTTTGTTAGCCAGGCGTGCTACGGTTTTTGTGCGTGCAATGGAGGTGAACTCGACATGAAGGCAGTCAAGATAATCGTAGAACGGCATCCTGATGCGTACGTAGCATATCCCCTGGGCGTGAAGGGCGTCGTGTGTTTCTTCGAGATAGATGAAGTCCCGAATGGATGACTTGCTGTCGCATTGACCCAGGACGTGAAGAGTGTGCATCAGTTCCACCTGGAGAACTTCTTTGAGGCCGTTCGAGCCAACGACAAGAAGCTCCTGACGTGTCCGGCAGAAGAGGCCTACGTGGCAACGGTGTCGGTGTTCAAGATGTACGACGCGCTTCAGTCCGGGGAGAAACGGCTCTTCCCTGGGGACGGTTTTCGGGTGTAATGTTCAATGTTCAGCTCTGCTGAGCGTGGGGAGATAACCAATGAGGACATTGACCCTTGCGATTGTTCTGACTGTCAGCGTTTCGCTGTGTACCGCCGACGAGGACGTCATGCTCCCTCCAGCCTGATCTCTCCTTCGCATGCGGGACAGGCAAAGGACTGCCCTATCATTGTTACCGGAACGTCCAGGTTCTGTGAGCAGTGCGGGCAATCAAGGTTGACATCCTGCCGTGCCTGAACTCTCGGGGGTGCCGGACGTCTGGCTGAAGCCGCCGCCATGCCTTTCGCCAGCTCGGAGACCTTGTCGTGCCGGGGCATAGTGCCGCCCTTCTTCCTTTCCGGCCTGACCTTCTTCTTCCATCCCATGTAGTCCAGTAGCGTGGGGTTGTCGTATGCGGCCATTCCGGCCACGCCTGTCTTCAGCGCCGCTATCCCAAGGCCGAGACCGGAGATGAACCCGCCGACGTGAGGCCCAGTAGGCCGTGCCGGTTTCGGCTCCGGAGAATGCCTGGAATGCGTCGACGACGAACCAGAAGAGGATCAGCCAGTATGATCATTGTCCCTCCTCCAGCAAATTCACAACCGCGGTCGCGTTGCAGTAGCAGTAGTTTCCCATTCCCTCCAGGAAGTAGTTCGAGCGCTGATAGAATCCCAGGTTGAGCCTGGTCTGCATACTCTCCGATCGGTCGCCGAGCCAGCGATAGATCTCCGGCACGGTTTGGCGGGCGACGAGGTCCGCCTGGATCTTGCGGATTTCGCTCTCGACCTGCGGCGTCCGGCGTAGGGCCTGGCCGATGATGAAATTGGCGTATCCCTGCTCGACAGGTCCGGCGGTCAGCACACGCGCATAGGCTTCCCTGAAGGTGTTATGGCTTTGTCTCCTCAACGCGGGCGTGAGAAGAGCCAGGGACGTGAGCATCGTGAGCTTCGGTTTTGTCTTCAGCCGCGACTTCAACTCACGAAGCAATATATGGCATTTGTCGTGATCGAGGTGTACGTGGCGATATGGCCATCCGCCGTGGCCGGCCTGGTCCACCAGACCGGAGGCGACTTTCCAGGAGTAATCGTGATCGCTTCGTTCAGCGGCGGTGGGAACTTGTGTAGCCGGACAAGCAGGGGATGGCACTCGTAGCTCAGGTCCACATCGGCGGCCAGGAGTGCCCTCAGCTTCCGGAGACGCTGTCCGCCGGCTCGAAGTAGCTGTCGGAGAGATGGTCGCCCGCCCCAATGCGCGCCGGCGTGACCGGTGCGGGAGCGCCTTCCTTCGTGTCGACGATCCTCGCGGCCCGACCTCCAGAGAGGGGGAACGCGTAGACGCCTTCCGCGGTGGGCAGGTGGACTTCCCGTTCGGCGAGGCGGAAACCGCCGCGTACCTCCGCTGCCGTGTGCGCATAGGCCACACGCATGGCTCGCCCGGAAGAATCAACGTGATAGAGGGAGTAGGTTTTCATGTCGGATGCAACTGGTTCCGAGAGCATGCTTTCGTAGATAACGGTGGGCTCAACCACGAGCATGTAGACGCCGTCGTCGACCGTCTCTTGTCCAACAACCTTCGCGTGCGTGTAGCGCGGGGCAAAGCGCTTGCCGGCACGCACCATGGCTGAGATTGCCGGTTGCTTCTGCCCGACGCCCTTCTTGTCCTGTTCGTAGCGCTGCTTGACGGCGGCGAGGTCGAAGTCGATTCGCCACACGCCGGTTTTCGTGACCGCGACCGGCGTCTTGCCTATCCTGCCCAGGTATCCGGGCGCTTCGTCTTCAACAACCGACCCCGTGATCAGGATCTTGGCGCCGGTAAGCTGTCCGACCCGGACGGCCTGTCCCGGCGAAACCATGCCGGACAGGTTCAACACGTCATGACGCGGAGTTGCTTGCAGCAGCAGAGTGGGACGACGTTGCGGGCCATGTCTACTGCGCGGGAGAGCCGACGCTTTTTCATGTCGACGCCCGGTCGGGCCCGTGACATGACTTCCTTGACGAAGAGCTCCGAGCCGATGGCGGCGCCGTTCACCCAATAGTGGGTGAGGGAGAAAACGGCAGGCCGGGTGTTCTTGGTTGTCTTGTCAGTCGTTCGACGTTCTGTCATGCTTTCCCCGTGTGAGGCTTGCGCGGAGTGGCTATCGCGGGGGAGTTTTTCAACAGGGGGACAACTCATGAAGACTGGGTGCTGGTTGTGGCGCGGGATTGTCTGGTCGTTGGGGTGCGCGGCTGCCGTTGCGGCGGGGAAACCCATTCCGTGTGGTCCCGAGGAGTTGACGGAATCGCGTATCCAGGAGTTGCGCGAACAGCACTGGCAGCGCAACTACGCCGAAACGGCGGACTTGGATCGAATCGAGGACGCGGCGCTGCGTACACGTGTGCGGGAGTACATAGCGCGTGCCACGCCGCGGCTGAGCGCCACCGTAGCCCGCCCGACGATCGATCGCGGACTCGCGGAAGAAGGACGCTGCTTGATGCAGGACGGCGTCGAGCATCCTCACGTGTGGTTCGCAACGGGGACTTTCGAACTTCGCCTGGGTAAGCGAGGCGCTGGTCTCAATCTTCTGAAACGTGCATTTGACGCGTATGCCAGGCAGGGCAAGGCGCCATCGCGGGTGGTGTACGGCATAGCGCTGCAGACTGCGAAGAGCTTCAAAGGCGGTGGCGCTGTCGACCGGAAGAAGGCTGCCCCTTGGAAGGATAGGATGGTGCGTCTCCAGGTTCAATTGACGGGCGCTTCGCAAACGTAGACCTTTTCGGATGGGGTCTAGACAACGAGGCGATCTGTTGCGGGGCCACCGCCGGGAGAAGCCCGGCGGTGGCCCTGCAACGGATCGCAGATGCGCCGTTACTTACGCCGAGCTCAACCAGGCACACGCAAAGAGCGCGGTTTTCATGCGGAAGAGTCGCGTTGCCTTGCAGGGGAGGAAAATGGCGTACCCGGCAGGACTCGAACCTGCAACCTTCTGATCCGTAGTCAGATGCTCTATCCAATTGAGCGACGGGTACGCAAATAAGGCTC
>CAZKRK010000013.1:0-39451 GCA_964555035.1 uncultured Victivallales bacterium
GGGGAGAGGTCGGTCCGACGCAGGAGGACCGGGTGAGGGGCGGACTGGTAACGGCTTCGGGACGACAGGATGAGGCGACTACCGACCCATCTCCATCCCCCACATCGTCATCCCGAACTCAGCGTCGAGGATTGCGTGCAAGATTATGATTGAAGAAGGTGCCAATCTCTTCGATCCTGATCCTACTCGTAATTTCCCATCCCGAGGGGTGGGTACGGTGGGGGGTGAATTGACAGCGACGATGACCGAGCTCGACCAACACATCCAGGCGTGCCGCGCTGGGGACGTGGGCTCCTACGCGGAAGTGGTCAAGGCGTGCGAGCCGAAAGTCAGGGCCGTGATTGCGGCGATGTGCCCCGATCCCAACGCCGTTCCCGACTTGACGCAGGAGGTCTTCATCGTCGCCTACCGGCGCCTTTCGTCCTACGAGCCCGGCACCAATTTCATGGCCTGGATTCGCACGATTGCCCGCAACCTGGCCCAGAACGAACGCCGCAAGTGGTACCGCCGCCAGGAACTGCACGAACACTACCAGGTGGAAGCGGACCGCATTCTGGCGGAGAACATCGACCGGTTTGTCGAGAGTCTCCCGGAAGAGACGCTCGAGTCGTTGCGCGACTGCGTCGGCGGTCTCGGCGGACGGACGCGTGAGCTGGTTGACGGCTACTACTACGAGGGGTGTTCGCTCAAGTCGATAGCCGGCATCCTCAACATGACCTCGTCCGCGGCCAAGGTTGCGCTCCACCGTGCCCGCAAGGCCCTCGGCAAGTGCCTCCAGCGAAAAGGGAGCGGGTGATGTCGGATCCCGAGAACATTCAACGCTTTGCCGACGAGTATGCTGACGGGCATCTGAGCGAAGAGTCTGCTCAGGAGCTGGTCAAGCTGCTGAGCGAATCGGACGAAGCCCGTCGGCAGTTCGCAATCGTTGCCGCAATGGAGCGTTTGTTGAGGGCGTTGGGCAAGGGGGGCGTGCCGACGGACCGCATCATGGCGCGCGTGCGGCAGGAGTCCGAGGCTCTTTCGCGTGAGCGCGTCAAACCGGCCGGCCGGCGCGCCCGGCCGCGGATCGCGGTGCGCGCAGGAAAAGGGCGGGGAGCCGGAGTCGGGCTGACAAGGGAACGCGAGGCCGACGCTGCAAGCAGCCGAATGCGCCTCTCGGTTGCCGCGGTTGCGGTTGTTGCGGCGATTGTGGGCGGCGTCATATGGCACCGGCACAAAGCGGGCGCCGTGTCACCCGTGCCGGCCGAAGGCGGGAAGGGTGGCGACCGCACAATCGAGAAGCCGCCTCCCGTTCCGGTCGCTCATGACGAGTCAGGGAAACAGGCTCCCGTGGCCGCCGTTCCAACCGAGCGCGAGACCGTCAAGCATCCGTTGGAGCGTTTCTTCCCGCTGGAGCCGCCTCCACCCGCCGCCGGCGAAGATCTCTCGCCGCCGCGCGGCAATGGGGAGGACGAACCAGGATTCGTGCCGCCGCCTGAAGCGTGGATCGCGGCGGCGCGCGCGGTGGAGGAGCGGGGAGTCTCGGAGTCTTCGTCGGGAATGGGGCCGCGGCCGCCCGTCCTGTGTGTGAAGGTGCGTCACGGTGAGCTGCGTGAATGGGGGGTAACGCCGCGAGACGTCTCCGGCCTTCTGGGGGCGATGGGGGAAACGCTTGGGATCCGCTACGGGGTGGAGACACGAACGTTGGACGAGGTAGACGCCGATCCAACGGGCAATCCCATCCTGTTCCTCACGGGCCACTACCATTTCGTGCTGAGCCGTCAGCAGCGTTGCCTGCTGAGGAGGTTCATTCTCGGCGGGGGAACGATGGTGTTCAATGCGGGGCTTGGGTCGAAGCCCTTCTACGATTCGGCCAGGCGCGAGTTGCGTTCGATACTCCCTGAGCTGCCCCTGGAGCGTCTCGGCCGCGACCATCCCCTGTACCACGCCTACCACGACCTTGACCAGGTGGCCTATTGCGGCGGAGTTCGCGAGGCCGGCTACAATGAGAGTCTCCCCTGGCTGGAGGGCGTCACGTTGTCGTGCCGCACGGCGGCGATCGTTTCGCGTTGGGGGATGGCCGCGGGTTGGGAAGGCAAGCAGGCCGAGTCGTTTCGCGCCTATCGGTCGCGGGATGCCGTGCGCATGGGTATGAATATCCTGACCTACGGCGTCTCCGTCCGCGCCTGGGCCAAGCGCACGGCGCACCTGGCGGCTTTCGTGGAGCGCGAAACGCCGGGCGCAGACGCCATGTTCGTGGCGCAGGTCGTGCACGGCGGCGAGTGGCGGACCCGCTATGCGGGGCTCACCATGCTGCTGCATGCGTTCAACCGGCGCACCGAGGTCCCCGTGAAACTGGGCGTCAGGCCGATGCCGTTGACCGCCCCCGGCCTGTTCGACGTTCCACTGTTGTACGTGACGGGGCATGAGTCGCTCTCGCTCGGCGCCGCGGAGCGCGACGCCCTCAAACGCTACCTTACGAACGGCGGCTTTCTGTTCGCCGAGGCCTGTTGCGGGCGTGCCGGGTTCGACCGCGATTTCAGGGCGCTGATGAAGGCGGTTTTCACGTCTACCCCGTTGACGGCGATCCCGGCTGACGCCCCCATATTTCGCGTGCCGAACGAGATTGAGCTTCTGGGTGTCACGCCGGCGCTGGGCGCCAGGTGTCGCTCGATGCTGATACCGCCGCGCCTGGAGGGCATCAAGTTGGGCGGAAACTACGTCGTCATCTACAGCCCGTATGGCCTGGCCGGAGGTTGGGAGATGTCACAGACGCCTTTTGCCGACGGCTACGAAGATCCGGACGCGATCAAGCTCGGCCAGAACATCCTCATGTACGCGATTACGCAATAGCTGCATCTCAACTCATGTGGCGCCTGATGAAGCCGTTGACTCCCAGGCCGCCGAACAGGAGTGAGGCCCCGGCCATGGAGCCGATGGTGGGGCCCATGCCGGTTACGTGCCGGGCGTACATGAAGAATATGGAGACCGTTATCGAGGTCATCCCCGCCACACACAGTATCGTTGACAGCGTCACAAACACCTGGTGTTCGTCTCGGTCTTGAAACATGTGTCACCCCCTGCTGAGACACTCCCAGCACTCGCTCCATCGGCAACCGCCCAAAACTCCCCCGAAATCGCCAGTCCGTGCGTATCCCGCGCTGCCCAACTGACCCGGACTGCCGTGCCCATACTATGGTCACGCATGATCCGTGCCACCCGGCCTGCCCTCCTTTTCTGTCCCCAGATGAGCGCAGGTGAATCGCGCGCCCCCCCCCCCACGGGGCTGTGTCAAAAGGTCAGAAGTTCCGTTGCGCTCCGACCGGTCCACGGCACTCCGTTCGCTCCGCTCACTGCGAGCCTGACTACAAACCCAACGCACGCGCCCTGCTCGTAGTGAGCCACGCAGCCCGAGACGCAACGCGGATCGGCGCGGAGTGGCGTGGACCGGTTGGAGCACGCTGCGCGCCGACACTCGCAAGCGGCCCATGACCTTTTGATGCAGCCCCGTTCCGGACCGACGGGCCTCAGCGACGCCTCTCTTGTCCGGCGAAGGAGCCGCCTTCGCTCCGCTACGGCGGGGCCGGCCGCCGGTTCCATGGGGCCGAATTGATGCCGACAAGTATCCGAAATTTGGTATAATCAGCGGGCAACGCAGACGACCTGTCATCCCGAGCGCAGCGGAGCGGAGTCGAGGGATCTCAGGAACAGGAAACCACGTCGGACGTAATTGTAGTTCTCGAGATCCCTCGACTCCGCTCCGCTGCGCTCGGGATGACAGGTCGTCTGGATGAGGTTCCCGGTTAACTCCACGCCGGCACGAGAACGAGAATATGCTCGACAAGCTCGTCGAAGATGACGGAGACTGTAAATGTTTGCGGAACAGGGCAATGAGAGGAGCCAACGATGGGTGCAGGATCCAATCCCGGTACCACCGGCGTAGTGCAGTTGTTCTACGGCATCGACGGCGGGACGAATACCCGTGCGCAATCACCGCGGCCCGGCGCGCAGCCTGGGCCGACAGTTGAGAACCTCGTCAGCACGGTTCTTGACAAGAATGCCTACACAGTCTGGCGCAATCTCGAGAAGGACCTTGTGAAGCAGAGGGGGCGAACGAAGGTCAACCTCGTCCGTTTCGACGCTTTCAAAGGCTCGCAGACAATCAAGAAGCTGCAGGCCGAGATGCTGTTCTTCGAGAAGGCCGCTTCGGACTGTCGCACGGCCATGGGTCGCATGACGCGGGGACAGACCGTAGACGTGGCGAAGACGAACAAGCTTCTCTACGACATTCTTCCCCTGGTTGAAAACGTCGTGAGTACGACCAACGATGGGCTGGATATCCTCCACGGCGGGGGGCTTGCGCTGGCGGCGGCACGTTTCGGACTCAGTCTGATTCCGCAGCACGCGGCCAAGTGCCAGAAGGCGTTGGATGCTCTGAAGAATCACCTCGATAAGGCCAAGAGCGAGGTGGTTCAAGCCTATGCCCAGACCGCGATCAATACGGCGGTGACCGTCATAATGATCGTGAAGCCGGAGATTGGCATTGTCGTGAAGCTCTGCGTCAGTGGTGGCCAGATCGTCCTCGACCAGCTTCTCGGACCGTCGACATCATCGAAAGCGAGTGCGGGGAGCACGGGTTCCTACGTATCCTCTCCGATGGCCGATGCGTTCGCGAAGGTCGAGGGCGCCGGGTCGAAGACCAAGACGATCAGCCGCGGTGCAGGGGGCGCGCTGTCCGTGGTCGGTTTTGGGTTTGACGTCAACGAGATCCTGGTGGGGTATCGCAACCTGGAACAAGCCCGCGCGGCAATGGCGCTTGCGAGAAGGGAATACGCCAATCTGGTTTCGTTCGCACGCACCAAAGTCGCCCAATACAGCAAGGCGCACACGGCCTGGCAGAAGGGGGTCAAGAACACCGGCGACACCATCACCAAGGGAAGAAAACAGCTCCACGCAGTCCTGCAAGGCAGCGGGTACCGGATTCCGTAGAAGCGCCTTTCGAGGACGCGCAGGCGGAACGATGGAGGGGGTCGTTCCGATGCTGCCGCAGTTCGCAATCCCACGTACGACAGTCCTTTTTCAACACGGTCATAGCCGGGGCAGAAAACTCCCGACTCCTCGCGCCTCGACTTTGTTCTCGAACGTTGCGCCGTCCATGCCAATCACAACTCGCCAGCATTCCACGTTTCCGCTTGCGTTGGAGTGCGTCCAGAAACCCACTTGAAGCACAGCTTCCCCCTGGACGGATGGCGGCGTGACCCGGCCTCTAAGGCCTGCCAAAGCACTCTCGCCGGTGTCACCGGCTACCTTTCTGAGCTCTCCCCAGTCGCGTACGACCTGTCGATCTCCGTATCGCAGTTCCATTAGTACACTTGCCATCTGCTCAGGCTTATTCTGGAGCAGAGTCCCCAGCTTCTCGTGTCTCCAAAACAGTAGAAAATCGTTGGCATCGCGGTGGAGATTGAGGAGGAAAGCCCGCCCGGAGTCAGTCACGGCGATCCGCATTTCCATGGGCGGCTCGATTCGGGTGTCACGAACACTCCAGACCTGGGAACGGTAGCCGAACGTTCCGCGCCACTTCTCCGCCACCAAGTTGACTTCCGGTGCATCCATTGCCTCCGCGTACCTGCGGAGAGCCAACCGTCGTGCTCTGTTATCGTTCATGTTTCCCATCATGACTCCTAGCCATGTAGTCTGTCGCACGTTACCGCTACCCCCCGCCTTCATCGGGCGGGGGTGGGTCCGGAATCCCATAGGCCTTTCTCACCGCCTGCTCAAGACCTCCGCTTTTCTTCAGGGTTACGACCGTGTCCTGCTGTCCATCCGACAGCTCGGGGTTGTCCGTTTTCAGCGCCTCCCATACCTCCGCCTGCTTGTTGAAAGCCTTCATCTCGCGGCGGAGAGTATCGTCTTTGGTCTGGTTAGGCGTCTTGTCAAGGACATGCGTCCCTTCGTGAGCCAGATCGGCCGCCGCGACCTCGTCACTCGCTGAGGGGTCGATGAAGACTTTGCTGCCGACCTTCAGTGCCAGAGAGTCCGGCGAGTTGTACTTGTCGCGCACGGCTTGGTTAAGGGTCAGAAACTCGATGTCGCCATCGTCAACTGCTTCGACGATGTCGTCAGCTTTTCCCGTGCCCTTCAGCTTATCGAGAACTCGTCGTCTCTTCTCTTCGGGAAAAGGGCACTCGGCATCCTGAGCGCTACAGCTTTGCTCTGTCCCTCCCACTGGCTCCTCAGAGAAACTCTCGTCAGCGTCTTTGCGCGCCCCTTGGAGGCCTTTGTAGACGGCGACCGCTGCTACGGCAACCGCTATGCCAACTATGATCAATCCGAGAACCAAGGTTGTTTCCTTTCCGCGGTCTGTACCCTACGGCTCGCCTCCGAGGCTCTTCTCCATAGCCTCGTCGTACAAACGGTTCACCTTGGGCGTTGGCTCCAGCCTCGGTGACCTGAGAATCGTGCCCGCCCAAGCTTGGTCCGGATCCGTGTCAAAGTCACGGCCGAATGCGAACATCACGTCGATGTACTTGCAGACGTCTCGCTCAGAGGTGATTCGATATGACTCTGCTTTCGCTATGCCGTGTCGAATAGCCTCTCGAATACCTTTGTCACCGAGCGCTTCGCACTGTTCTGGGAAGAACTGCCGCAGATGCACGACCATCCGGTCTTCGAAAACTCGAACAACCGGAGGGGAAAACGAGTCCATCTGTTGCTGGCGAATCCTCATGTCAAACGAGTCTCGGCGGCGATCGCGGTATTGCTCGAGGGGAGGCTCTCATCGCAAATCCCAATCGACAGTAGGTGATTCGAGTCGTTCACCCAGATTGTACTGACTTGTCCAAAAAACTCCCGCACCTCCTCCTTCGTACACGACTCCAGGTATGTTCCCAACACCCTCGGATCGTAGAACCGGAAGTAGACCGTCTTGTCGTCCGGGAGTTTGACCAGGGTGAAGTGGCGGAAGTGGCGCCAGAGGTCTTCGAGGGTGGTGTCGGGGGCGGTGAAGAAAAAGCCGAAGGGTTTGCCCCAGAGCTCCTCCTTGATGCACTCCAGGGCCACTACCGTCACCTCGACCAGGTAGGGGGCGACGTTCCAGTTCTGCTCGAGCGCTTTGCCTTGGAAGAGGCAGCAGGCCTTGTCTTCCAGGTTGCGGGCGATCACGGGGACGCTGGGTTCGTCGCACGCGTCGAGGATCGCGTACATCTTTGGCGAACCTTCCTCGACGATGCGCTCGATGTCTTCGAGCGACGCCTCCCGTTTCTCGATTGCAGCTTCCGGCATGGGCCTGACCTCTAGCTTTGGCAGATCTCACAGAACGGGCGTGCGGCCTGTTTGGCGTCGCTCAAGGCCTGTTGCTGCGGTGTCGACTCCACCGGCGTCAGCGGCGGCGGCGGCCTGGGGACAATCACCTTCGGCTTGGCCGTGCCCGCGCCTCCGCCGCCCCCTCCTACCGGGTCGGGGTTGGCCGACATGTCGCCGCCGGGGGTGTTGGGACCGCTGGGGGCGACCGGTCCGCTTGGCGCGCTCGGCGCACCCATCCCTACGTCGCCGATGAGCACGGTGGGGTAGCCGGAGATAATCGACCCTCCGTGGGATGTCATATCCGTGAGACGTGCCGCGTTGAGGTAGCCGATCAACACCGTGGCCGAGCCCTTGGCAATCGTGTCGATGCAGCAGCAGCAAACGGCAGAGTCGGTGATACGGGAAGCCGGCATGAACCCGATAAGCGTCTTGGGGTGGCCCTTGATAATCGGACCCCCAACGTGCGGACACGGTCCCGGGGCAACCATCGGGCATATGTGCGTGTCCGTTATTCTCGCCGCCGGCAGCATTGTCTATCTCCTCTCTCGGAAAGCACGCTACAGAGACTTCTGTCCCGTTTTCGAGTCGTCGGCTTCGTCCGCTTCGATCGGCGCGGCGGGTTGCGCATCCTGTGGCGCCGTGGGATTGGAGCCTTTACCCGTGGTGGCTTTGCCGCCGCTGTTGATGTATACCATCGTGCCTTGGATGAACACTCCGCCCGGGTTGATGTTGATGAAACCGCCCGGTCCCTTGAGCGTGGCTGACAGGCCGCCCTCGAGCACAATGTTCATGCCCGCCTTGAGGTGGATGTCCATGCCCGCATCAAGGGCATGGTTCATGTTCACCTTCTCCTGCTGGTCCTTGCCCACTGTCAGAGACTGCGTGAGATCGACCTTCTCGTTGCGGTTCTTCTTCGAGTGGTAGTGCGTCTCGCCTTCGATCAGCTCTTTCTTGTCCTTCTTGATGACGATATCCTGGTTGCCGGGGCCGTCGATCCCGCCGACCATGAACTTCATGTCGCCGCCAATGTGCTCTTCCTGGTTCTTCTTGATCTTGAGGTGTTTGTCCTTGAAGACCATTTCGCGCTGGTCGGCCGGTTTCTTGTCGCTGCCGACGATCAGGTGCCGCTCGTGGATGATCCACTCGCGCGCGTCGTTCTGGATGCGCACGTCGAGGTCTTTCTGGCCGTGCATGAAGATCTGTTCTTCGCCGGCCTTGTCCTCGAAGCGGAACTCGTTGTAGCCCGCGCCGCCCTTGGAGCTGTTGGACTTGATGTAGGACTTGGTCTTTTCGCCCGGCAATACGTAGTGCTGGGCCTGATCCTTGTTGTAGACCGAGCCCACGATCAGGGGCTGATCGGGGTCGCCCTCCAGGAAGGTGACGACGACCTCCTGTCCCAGGCGGGGCAGGTAGAGGAATCCCCACTTCTTGCCCGACCAGTTGTGCGCCACCCGGATCCAGCAGGAGCTCTTGTCATCGTACTTGCCATAGCGGTCCCAGTGGAATTGCACTTTGACGCGCCCGTATTCGTCGGTGTAGATCTCCTCGCCCTTGGGACCAACCACGACAGCCGTCTGGGTGCCCTGGACAACCGGTTTGGGGGTTGTGCGCGTGGAGCGGTACTGGGTGTCGCCGGGCACGGTCAGGAACGAGCAAACAAACTCATCCTCTTCTTCCGTGCCGGTTTCGAATTGTGCCGTCGAGGCCGACACCTGTGTGGCGACCACGAGGTACTCCTTGTTCTGGTCGCCTCTCAGATGGCCGTCGAGACTGAACTTGAATCCAGTGGCGACGCCGCGTGAGTCGGCCGTGCCCTTATGGGTTTCATACTCGGTCTGCAATTCCTGGATTCGAACCTGACCGTAGTTCTGTCCGCGTCCCATGATGTCGTATTCGCCCGGATAGTCGAAGACTTCATAGTCCGCCTGCTGATGTCCCTTGGTCATGTCGGCCGGCGGAGTCAGGAGCGGATCCTGCAGCATGGGCGTACGCGGCTTGGTGAAATTGTAGTCCGTATGTACGAACTTGCCGGTCTTCACGGCCCGTTCCATCGTCCATTCCCGGATGTGGCCGGCTTCCACCCCGATCTCGCCCGGCGGACGGAACATGATCGTGCCGTATTCCGGGAACGGTTGGTGCGCGCTGGGCGCGTCGCTCATCACGAGCGAGTGCTTGCCGTTCTCGTGTTCGAAGAAGTAGTAGATGCCTTCCTGCTCCATCAGGCGGCTGATGAAGTTGAAGGCCGTTTCCCGGTACTGAACGCAGTAGATCCAGGGATCGTAGGCGCCGGTGAGCTTGTCCTTTACGAAACCGGAAAAGCCGTTCTCCGAGAAGATCTGCTTGATAATGTCCGGGACGGTCTTCTCCTGGAAGATGCGGCAGTCCGCCGTGCGCGTGAGGAACCAGAACCACGGCACCATCGTGGCCTCGTAGATGGAGTAGTGTTCCGTGCCCTTGCGGCCCACGCCCGTCTGGGTGAATGAGTTGATGAACCCGTTGAAGTAGCGTTCGCCGCCGCTCTGGAGCGATAGCCTGACCGTTACGTTATGCCCGACGATCGCGTCGAAGTCGATATCGGGCTGCATGCTCAGCATGTCCAGATTGTAAACGAACAAACGTCCCAGCGTTTCCTCGCCCGTGAAGCTGCGTAGCAGCAGCACGTCCTTTCCGAGAGGCGTCGCTATTTCAATGATGCGCTCAGCTTGTGTGGGAGCCGGCATGATCGTCTCCTTTCACTTCTATTCGAAAGAATACGCGAAATTGGAGTCTTCCACAAGTACATGCACCTTGGAAACTTCGGCGCCGCTCATGAGGCGGTTGAGGAACTCCGAACTGATCGAGGGCAGCAGCGAGTGCGTCAGGATCGCGTCCACGACGCGTGCGCCGCTCTGCACGTCCGTGCAGCGCTCGGCGACGAGGTCGACGACCGCGTCGTCGTAAGTCAGCTCAACGCCGTTGTTCTCGGCAATGCGCTTCTGAATGCGGCCAAGCTGCAGCTTGATAATGGCGCGAATGACCTCGTCCGTGAGCGGGAAGAAGGGCACGACCACCAGCCGCCCCAGCAGGGCCGCGGGAAACGCCTTGAGCAGCGATTCCTTGAGGGCCTCGGCCACGGCCTCCGGCTCCGGCAGCAGCTCCGGGTCCTTGCACATGTTCATGATCAGGTCCGTGCCGACGTTGCTGGTAAGGAGAACGATCGTGTTCTTGAAGTCGATCTGGCGCCCTTCGCCGTCCTCCATGTTGCCCTTGTCGAACACCTGGAAGAAGATCTCGTGTACGTCCTTGTGGGCTTTCTCGACTTCGTCCAGCAGCACGATGCTGTACGGCCGGCGCCGCACGGCTTCGGTCAGAACGCCGCCTTCGCCGTAGCCGACGTATCCCGGAGGCGCGCCTTTGAGGGTCGAAACGGTGTGCGCTTCCTGGAACTCGCTCATGTTGATCGTGATGACGTTCTGTTCGCCGCCGTACAGGGCTTCCGCCAGCGCCAGTGCCGCTTCGGTCTTACCGACACCGCTGGGACCGACCAGCATGAAGACGCCGATCGGACGCTTCGGGTTGTCCAGTCCCGCCCGCGACGTCTGGATGCGCTTGGCGACTGTCTCCAGCGCGTGGCGCTGGCCGATAACGCGTTTCTCGAGCGTGTCGCCCAGGCTCAGCACGGCTTCAATCTCGTTCTTGACCATGCGTCCCACGGGGATGCCGGTCCAGTCGGCCACGACCGACGCCACGGCCTGCTCGTCCACGCTCGGCAGAATCAAGGGACGCTCGCCCTGGAGCTCCTCCAGCTTGGCCTGCAGGTCCTTCAATTCCGCGAGCAGGGCCTCGCGATCGGCCGGCTCGGCTTCAGCGGGTGCGGCAGGCGTATCTTCAGCCTCGGCCGGTGCGGCGGGCGCTTCTTCACCCTCGGCCGGCGCGGGAGCGGCAGCTTCTTCCGGCGCAGCTTCCCCGGCGGCTGCCGGTTCGGGTTCGTCTTCGATCGTGCCTTCCGCCGTCTGCCGCAGCTGGGCGCGCAGCGCCAGGATCTTGTCGACCAGGCCCTTCTCCTCTTCCCAGCGCTCGGTCAGCTTGGCCAGGCGTTCCTCTTCTTCGGCCAACGTCTGCTCGGCTTCGCCTTTGCGTTCGGTATGGTCCATGCCGGTGGACTCTTCGCGGCCGATGATCTCCAATTCGGTATTCAGCGCATCGATGCGGCGCGTGCAGTCTTCCACTTCGGCCGGTGTCGCGTACTGGCTGATGGCTACGCGCGCACAGGCAGTGTCAAGCAGGCTGACCGACTTGTCGGGAAGCTGGCGGGCCGGGATGTAGCGGTGCGAGAGTTGCACGGAAGCCACCAGGCCTTCGTCCAGCACCTGTACGCGGTGGTGCTTCTCGCTCACGGAAGCCAGGGCCCGCATCATGATGATCGCCTTTTCCTCCGACGGCTCGTCGATTTTGACGACCTGGAAGCGGCGCGTCAGGGCCGCGTCCTTCTCGAAGTACTTCTTGTACTCGGCCCAGGTCGTGGCCGCGATAGTGCGTAGCGTGCCGCGGGCCAGGGCCGGCTTCAGCAGGTTGGCGGCGTCGCCCTGGCCGGCCGATCCGCCGGCGCCGATCAACTGGTGCGCTTCGTCGATGAACAGGATGATCGGTTCGGGCGACGACTGCACTTCCTCGATCACCTGGCGCAGGCGGTTTTCGAACTCGCCTTTCATGCTGGCGCCGGCCTGGAGCAGACCCAGGTCGAGCGTTCGCAGCGTCACGTCCCGCAGGGGTGGGGGAACGTCTCCGGCCGCGATGCGCTGGGCGAACCCCTCGACGACGGCAGTCTTGCCCACGCCGGCCTCGCCGGTCAGGATCGGGTTGTTCTGGCGACGGCGCATCAGGATGTCCATGATCTGCCGGATTTCGTCGTCGCGTCCCAGGATCGGGTCCATTTCGCCGCCGCGGGCTTTCTCGGTCAGGTCGACCGAGAACTTGGCCAGGGCCTCCTGTTTGCCCATCGCCGCCGGGGCCACGGCACCGCTGGCCTCGCCCGGGGCTACGCCGCCGCCGGCCTGGTAGCCGTCCTTGGCGGCCATCTGTTCCTCCGGCGACGCGGCAACGATCTTACTGAAGTTGTCGGTGAGGTCTTCCAGCTTGATCTTGGTGAATTCCTTCGAGATTCCCGGCAGGATATTCTTCATGCCCTCGCTCTTGAGCAGTCCCACGACGACGTGTCCCGTTCGTACCTGCGACTCGCCGTACAACAGCGTGCCGAACATCCAGCCCTCTTTGACGGCCTGTTCGAGGTGAGTGGACAGGTCCGAGATAGAGGTGGCGCCCCGCGGCAACGCGTCCAGCGTGGCGGTAAGGTCGGCAGCCAGGCGCGACGGGTTGAAGTCGAAGTGTTTCACGATGCGGCGGATGTCGGAGTCCGGGAGCTCCAGCACCTGGTGCAGCCAGTGCACGAGCTCGACGTAGGGGTTTCCGCGAAGCTTGCAGAAGACGGTGGCGCTTTCCACCGATTTGTATCCGAGTTCATTCAGTTTGCCGAACAGGGCAACGCGACTGATATCAGCCATACCAACCTCCTCTTCCTACCATTGTGTTGTCAAAGCCAACTGCGGGTGTTTTCGTTCGCGCGTCCCTCGCACCCTTCGTACGGGCGAAGACTTGTCTTTCGTGTCTCTTCATGCGACTTCTGACCGTATCTTCATTCCTCTTCGGCCGCTGTCTCGCACGGTCTCAGCACCAGGTCGTCGGCATCGTGGTCGAAGGGTTGGCTCTTGAGCCACATCGACCAACCCAGCCGCCCCTGTTTGCCGAGCTGGGAGTCGGGCACTTCCTCTTTCTTCAGCACTAGTTGGACTTCCCATGCCAGCGATTCGCCGGTGTAGTTGCGCACCCAGTCGATGAGGCGTTCCAGGCTGGTGCCGCCCGGCAGCATGCGTTCGTATTCGCGATAGGTCATGGGGCCGAGCTTGATCCTGAAGCGCTGCTGGCAGTCCCAGATACGTGACCCGACCACGACCGTGCGGCCCAGCAGCCCCGTGTCAGGGGTTTCGCCCATGCGGCAGCGGAATCTGTGCGGAAGCGTGATCCACTGGCCGACAAACTCCTGCACGGACGCGTCCAGGCGGAAATAGGTCCTGAGGATCGAGCACAGCCCTTCCGGGTGGCGGGTCTGGCAGACGAGGTGTCCGGAGTAGAAGAGCTTGGCCCTGTCCTGGACGGCGTCGCGATCGAGCAGCGACTCCATGCCCATGCCGAACATGCTGGCGATATAGGCTGCGATCCGGTCGTCTTTGCCGCCGCGGCCGAAGGCCACGGCCTGGTGGTTGCGCGCCCACGCATCGTAGAACAGGGCCAGCATGCGGTGGTTGAATACGTCCAGGAAACGCGCGAAGCTCTGGTCGTGGACATGCTTGATGCGTTCGCGGGCGTACTCCGTGAGATGCAGCGGCAGCGGCCCGTTGGGCCCCAGCAGTCCCAGGAAGTGAACCAGCATGCGGGGGGGACTGCCCGCGTGGCCGTACTCGACACGGTTGATCGTCGAAGGCGCGAAGCTCAGGGAGGGTTCCTGGGCGAAGCGGATCGCATCCTGGTCCGCGCGCACGGAGTGTCCGATGCGCGGCCGGTCGGGAGCAGCGCTCTCGATCCGGCGCACGGCTTGGAGGAAGTCGAACCTCTCCGGTTGTGCGCGGACGTCTTCGACTACAGAATGTGTCGTTGTCCCGGTTGCGTCGGCCATCGCATGACCTCTCCACGCGTTTTGGTCTTTATGAGCGTTTCGGTGAATGAGTTGATGGACACGTACTTGGCGAAGAATCGTTCGAGGACGGCGCCGAGCAGGAACGCGCCGACGCCTTCGAACTCCTTCTCGTCCAGGGTGACGGAGACCTCCAGGCCGCGCACGAACGCCAGCGGGCCGTCGGTCAGCAGGCGGCGCGTCACGGGGCGGCTGCCGACGGCGACAACGCCGTCAATCTGTTTGCGGGTCTGCGGGTCGTGTGCGTCGGCGTAGAGCTTGAGGAGATCGCGCAATGCCGAGGCTCCGTCGCCGCCGGCCGTGTCCGTGATCGAGAGGTAGTTGAGCGCGAGATGGCTGATGGCGCGCCAGGCCACCTCGCCTTCCATGTATGCCGGTTGCGGCGAGGTTGGTCCCGCCATGCATTTGATGGCGGAGACCGGGCCGCCGGTTTCCGGCGTGAAATCGGTTGTTCCTCTACCGATTGGCATCAGGCGTGGGAGGTCGCGATTGGTGCAGAGGGTCTTGATGGCCACCTGGCGCAGGTCTGACCGGTAGGGCAGGGCGCGCGAGTCGACGAGCGACACGAACACTTCGCTGTCGCGGTAGCTCGAGCGCCTGCCGTGGATCTTCTCGGAGGAGGACTGCAGGCGGGGGCGTCGGTTCAGCATGAAGTAGGCGCCGCCCGACTCGCCGGCGTCGAAGTCGCTCGAGGCGTAGAAAGGCTCGAAAATTTGCATGTCGTCGGCACGTGCGCCCAGGCCGGTCACGTCGGTAACCTGGTAGACTTCGAAATCCCTGGGCCGCGTGCGGTCGGGCATCACGTGGAACTCCGAAAAGCGGTCGGAGAGGTGAATGCGATCGGCGCGCTTGGGGAAAAGGTTGATGGCCGGGGTGCAGAATAGGGCGACATTGGTCGTGTCGACCCGGTGTTCCAACTCGAGGTCGGCTTCGTCGAAGAGCAGCACGAAATCGAGTTGGTTGCCTTCGCAGCGCTGCATGGCGCGTTTGAGGCCGCGAAGGCGGAAAAAGAGGAACCGATCCGGGCAGGCGAAGTACTCATGGAGCAGTCGGTAGCCCTGGAAAGAGCGGGCTCCGACGGGGAGCAGGGCTTCGTCGTCTTCGTATCCAACGCGCGTGACGCAGCTCGCGCCGAGTTTCTCGTGCCACGCGATGGGCTTGATCGTCGGTTGCACGACGACGTGGCGCGTATGCGCGAACACGGCTTCGTAGAGGCGTATCGGCAGCTCGCCGCCACCCCGTATGAACACCGTAAGCTCGTCGAGACTGAGCTCCGAGAACTTGATTTCGCCGCCCGTTCGCAGACGGATGCGCAGGCCTGCCTTGGCGTGCAGCGATTCCGGCAGATCGAGGGCGGCCAGCTCGCGAGTTATGTACTCGGCTTCGACGATCTCGAGCGGCCAGAGGGTCACGTCGTGGGCGGTGCGGTACTGGCACGGCGTGCGGTCGTCCTTGCCGACGATGCTCTGCAGGGCCTCGCCGCGCGGGACAGCAAAGCCGTCGGCCAGCTCGCCGTCCGTAATCGTCGGCTGAAACTGGACGACCATCATGGACGGGGTCGGGGCCAGGAAGTGCGGGTAGATCGTGGAGAGAATTGACTGGGTCAGTCGCGGGAATTCCGCGTCATACTTCATCTGGACGCGAGCAGCGAGATAGGCGAAGCCTTCCAGCAAGCGTTCGACGTAGGGATCCTGGCACTCGAACTCGTCCAGGCACAGCCGACCGGCAATCTTGGGAAACTCGCGGCCGAACTCGTTGGCCACACCCCGGATGTGTTGCAATTCTCTTTCGTAGTATCCGAGTAACCCGCGGTTCATACGCCACCAGAGCCAGACAGTTGATATCGGCCCGTTTCCAGATCTACTTCGGTTTTGACATAGAGCGATTCGCAGGCCGGCTGGGCCCACAGGTCGGCCCTGATCTCGAAGGTGAGGGCGTTGGGACTCATCTCTTTTTCGTCAAGGATCGCTCTGACCACGAGCGATGACTCGATGATTCTCGGTTCGAAGCGGCGGATGGCCTGGATCATGCGCCGCTCGAGCATATCGAGCCCCTGCGCGCCTATTGACAGACCGCATACGTCGGGGACGCCGTAGTTGACAACGGAGTTCTCGGCTTCCTCGAATTCCGCGAATTCCTCTTCTTCCGTGTGGCAACTGGTGTTGAGCAGCCATGTCAGGTCACGCAGCACGGCACGGCGGTAGCGTTGCAGCGAGACAACCCGCATGTCCCGGCGCTCGTCCGAAGCCCTTGGGTCGTCATCGGTCAGTCGGTCGAGGAGACACGGCTGCAGTCGTTCTGACGGCGTCAACTCAGCCATCGGTGTCGCTCTCCGTGGCGGACGCCTCCTCGTCCGCGGGTGCGGGCGCGGGGATTGTATCCTCCTCGGGCACGCCCAGCACGAGCTTGCGAACTTCGAGGAGCGGGTAGTCGCCCTGGTTCGTCGTCAGCATGCGCTGCCCCAGCCCACGGAAAAAGTCACTGCCCTCGTCCTTCCATTCGGTCTTCCGCGCCAGCCTGAGGGCGGCATCGTCGGCTTGCTCCGTACCCGCATAGCGAACCGGGACAAGCCCGACCGCGTTGCCGCCATTCGCCCATGTGAAGAATCCCGGTATCCAGATCATGTCGCGCAGGTCTTTGGGTTCGTCGAACACCACCTGGCGGATATTCGCAAACGGCACCCAGTAGTAGCGGCCTTCAACCACGGCCTCCAGCACCGGACCGAGTCGCGAATCGGCATCGGCGATCCACTCGAACGGTTGATCGTTGACCGTGCCGCCGGTGGCCGGCGCTTCCTCAAAAGCCTTGTCGCGCAGCTCGGCGGCGGCCTGCGTCTGGCCGTCGGCCAGCAACTGCACGGCCTGGCAGAGTGACGCGATCCACTCGGCCGGCTCGCCGAAAATGAGAGGGGAGCGCTTGCCCGCGAATACCTCGGCTCGCAGGACTTCGCAGTTGACGGCCGGACCGCAAAGCTGTGCCATGAGGGCGCTGTCCGCGTCCAGGTCGGCCGCAACGCCGAGTTGTGTCATGGCACGTTCCCAGTCGCCCAGGATGCTCATCAACTGAAACAGACAGATGCGGGGTTCCGGCTTTGCCGGGTTCTTGCGGACCTGGTTTTTGGCCTCCTCCAGAGCGCCCGCGAGCTCGCCTGCGCGTACAAGGTCTTCAATGCTCATAGCCGTTGCTTCCCCTCAACCGTTCCGGCGCTGACACCGGATACAAAAAAAGAGGGCGGACGGCGGTTGGCCGTCCGCCCCCCGGTTTCATCAACCGCCCGTGTTGTCAACCAGGCTCCAGTTTGCCAGAATGGTGCCACCGGCTCCACCGGTCTTATGATCGGTCTCGGTGTATTCCCATTCGATCTTGCCGTAGTTGAAGCCCGCTTCCTCCATCGGCAGCGGGTCGGCGCTCGCCGCGGACCCACCCGGACGAACGAAACTGACGATCGTGTCGTACATCGTGTACTTCATATAGAGCTGCTTGTCGCCCGTGGCGCGGCACAGCTCCATCACGATCTTGGGAATGTGATCGCCGCGGCAGCAGAACAACGCCAGCTTGGGTGAGGCCTTGTCCAGCGGCTTCACGACCGTGAAGTCATCGTGCGTCGTGCGTTCGCCCGAACGCGCGCCCCCGGAGCTCTGCGCTCCGCTGGAAGGCTGCGACAGCCCGTGTGCATAGGACTCCAACTCGATCCAGTCGGCATGTTTGGCGTCCGTGGATTCTCCCGGTACGCCGTCGATCTTCAGGAAGCAATCAAATGCCATTGTGATTTCTCCTCAGTTGTTTCCGATTTCATTTGGCGCCGCGTGGTCATTACCGCCGGCCACGCGACTGCGTAGAACAATTCACTCATCGCCTTTACGCGTATTTCTGCTACCCGCTATTCACCTCCTTTTACCGACGGTAGTTTACTCACAAGTCTCAGCGAGACGGTTAGTCCTTCGAGCTGGTAGTGCGGACGCAGGAAGAACTTGGCATTGTAGTAGCCGGGGTTGGTGGGGTCTTCCTCCACCTGCACTTCCGCGGCCGCGAGCGGGAACCTGGCCTTGACTTCGTCGGAGGCGTTCGCGTCCGCCGTGACATACTGCATGATCCACTTCTCAAGCCATTTCTGCACGTCATCGCGCTCCTTGAAGGAACCGATCTTGTCGCGCACGATGCACTTGAGATAGTGCGCGAAACGACAGGTCGCGAACAGGTACGGCAGCCGGGCGCCCAACCGCGCGTTGGCGGTCGCGTCCGGATCGTCGTACTCCGCCGGCTGGTGCAGCGACTGGGCGCCGACGAACACGGCATAGTCAGTGTTCTTCCAGTGCGACAGCGGCATCATGCCGTTCTTGGCCAGCTCGCCCTCGCGGCGGTCGGTGATCGCGATCTCGGTCGGACACTTCATGTCCACGCCGCCGTCATCCGTGGGGAAGGTATGGCAGGGGAGGTCTTCGACCATCCCGCCGCTCTCCACGCCGCGAATGCAGGAACACCAACCGTAGAGCTTGAACGCCCGGTTGATGTTCACGCCCATTGTGTAGGCGGCGTTGGACCAGGTGTACTTTGAGTGGTCCGCGCCCTCGACGTCTTCCTCGAAGTTGAACTCGTCCACCGGGTCAGTCTTCGCGCCGTAGGGCAGACGAGACAGGAAACGCGGCATCGTCAGGCCGATGTACTTCGAATCCTCGGACTCGCGCAGTGACCGCCAGGGCGCGTATTCGGCGCTCTGGAAAATCTTGGTCAGGTCGCGCGGGTCGCCCAGCTCCTGCCAGGTGTCCATGTTCATCAGGGCGGGCTGCGACGCCGCGATGAAGGGACAGTGCGCAGCGGCCGCGATCTGGGCCATGCCCTGCAGCATGGCCACGTCCTGCGGACTGTGGTCGAACGCGTAGTCGCCGATCAGGCAGCCGTACGGCTCTCCGCCGGGCATGCCGTACTCGTTTTCGTACAGCTTCTTGAAGAGCGGGCTCTGGTCCCACAACGTTCCCTTGAACTTGCGCAGGGTCTTGCCCGTATCCTTCTTGGAGATGTTCATGACGCGAATCTTGAGCGTCTCGTCCGTCTCCGTGTTGTTGATCAGGTGCGCCAGACCGCGCCACGAGCCTTCCAGCGCCTGGAAGTCGTCGTGGTGCATGATGGCGTTGAGCTGTTCCGACAGCTTGCGGTCGATCTCGGCGATGATCGATTCGATCGTCGTCAGGACGTCGTCGGACACCACGGCCGTCCCTTCCAGTACCTCCGCGGCCAACGTGCGCACGGCGTCCTGCACGGCATCCTTGGCCTGGTCCGTCTTGGGTTTGAACTCCTTCTGCAACAGCGACTCGAACTCATTGAGTTCCAGAGCTTCCGCCGCGGCCTGTGCTTGTGCCTGTTCTTGTCCTTCAGCCATGGAATCAACCCTCCTCAGTCTTCTCTTCCGATGAATCTTCCGGCTTGGGCGCCGAAGAGAGCGCCTGCTGCAGCGCGGGATCCTGGAGCAGCTTGCCGACCAGATCCTCCGCACCGCTCTTGCCGTCCATGTAGGTCAGCAGGTTGTCGAGCTGGGTCCTGGCCTTAAGCAGCTTGTCCAAGGCGTCGACCTTCTTGGCCACGGCCGCGGGGGAGAAGTCCTCCATGCTCTCGAAGGTCAGGTCAACCGCCAGGTTGCCCTCGCCCGTGAGCGTGTTCGGAACGTGAAACGCAGCACGCGGCTTCATCGCTTTCATGCGGTCGTCGAAGTTGTCGACGTCAATCTCCAGGAATTTGCGGTCGTTGACTGCCGGCAAGGCCTCTTCCGGCTTGCCGGACAGGTCGGCCATCACGCCCATCACAAACGGCAGGTTGACCTTCTTCTCCGCTCCGTACAGTTCCAGGTCGTACTCGATCTGCACGCGTGGCGCCCGGTTGCGGGCGATGAATTTTTGCGCACTTTTTTTTGCAGGCATGATTCCTCCTTCTTTGCCGTGACCGTCGGCGCCTTCCCCCGCCGTCACGTTTCGTATTCACTACCTTACTGGTATGCCGCCCCCGCATCCTGTTCGGCTTGCGTGCCGGCAATCAGGTCGACGTTGGACATCGAATCCGGCGTCATGTCCCGGATGATGTCCACAAAGCTCTTGCCCACGAGCCGCCGTGCCCGCTTGATCAGAATGGGTACGGGGCTGGACGGTTCCTGGCGTTCGTAGTAATCGCAGATTTTGTCAAAAGCCCTGAGCACATCCTGCTGCGAATTGATGGTGCCGGAGAGCGACTGCCGCGGTTGCGCCGCCGCGGCGGCAGCAGGCGTACCATCCGCCGCGTCGTCGCTCGCGCCGCTTCCGTATCCGCGTCTCTCCAGCGCATCTTCAACCTCGATCCGCGCTTGCACAAGAATGTGGATCAGGGAGTCCAGGCTGATCGCGGCGGCAGTGCCAACCTTCTCGGTCAGGTACTTGTCGATCTCCGTGACCAGTTCCGCACATTCGCCGGCGGCGCCGCCGATCGTACGCAGTTCTTCGATGTCGGTGTCCTCGAACGCGGCGTTGATCAGTGCGGAGTCCGCCACCGTGGCGCCTTCGCCCTCGGGTGCGGCAAACTCGCCGCGCGAAATGAGGATGTCGCGCAGCGTAAATTTTCCGGCCTGCCGGGAGTCGCAGAGCGGAGCATCCAGGATCCCGTCGCGGATGCCGATCGGATCGTCGCGGCTCTCCGCGGGAGGCGCGAGATTCGCCAGGGCGTTCATGCGTTCCAGCGGGTCGTTGTTGTCTTCCGCATCGAGCAGGGGATAGACACGTTCCCAGTAGTCCTCCAGCGTGCCCTTTATCACTTTGAGCACGTCGCGGAGACCGGTAATCCCGTCGAGGTGCAGTTCTGAGGCAGCCAGGTAGAGCAGAACTCTCAGATCCTTGGTGCGTTCGCAAAGCGCGTTCGCGTGCGTGCGAACGTCCTTCCAATCGGGTGGTTCCGCGTCACTGAACTGGGTTTCCGGGGTTCCCGCCGCCACCCGTTCCAATTCCGTAAATGCCGGATCGTATTCCAGGTTCTCCCCACACGGAGCGTCCGGACTTATCTCCGCCAACAGGCCCTCGATATTGATACTCACTATTCGACGTCCCCCCCAACTGATCGCTGATCGCGCACAGTTCTAACGACAGCATCCTCAAGTAATATCTCGCACCGCAATTCCGATGTCAATGCCTATGGCGCGTTTTTTCGCAATAGAACCAAGGTTTCAGCCTCATCCAGCCTTGCTCTAACCTGCCCGGGAGCTTCAACTTCAGCCTGCCATCCCATGGGGCGGATTCTCTTCAATTTCCTGCTCCCGCCGTACGAGGCGGCAGGGGGGACGTCGCCACAATTGCCGGGCCCGGACAAATGCGGGATTGACCCGAAACGGTTGCCGTGGCATCACGATGTGCAGTACGAATGAAGCGGAGGTGTGTCCATGAGTTTGGGATTCGGCATTGTCGGTTGCGGTATGATCGCGGACTTCCATATACGCGCGGTTGGTGACGTTGAGGGCGCGCAAGCCGTGGCGTGCTTCGATTGCATCCCGGAAAGCGCGCAGCGGTTGGCGGAGAAGTACGGGCTCAAGGCATACACCCAGCTCGACGCCATGCTGGCTGACCCGTCCGTGGATGTGGTGACGATCGCGACACCGAGCGGTGCGCACCGTGACCCGGCGGTTGCCGCCGCCCGCGCCGGAAAGCACGTCATCGTCGAAAAGCCGCTGGAGGTAACGCTCGAGAAATGTGACGAGATCATTCGCGCATGCGATCGGGCCGGAACCGTCCTCTCGACCATCTTCCCGTCGCGCTTTCACGCGCCCAGCCGCAAGATCAAGGATGCGATCGACGCGGGGCGCTTCGGGCGCCTCACGGTCGGTGACGCGATTGTCAAGTGGTACCGCACTCAGGAGTACTACGACAGCGGCGCGTGGCGCGGGACGTGGGAACTTGACGGCGGTGGCGCGTTGATGAACCAGGCCATCCACAGCGTCGATCTGCTGACGTGGTTGATGGGGCCCGTAAAGGAGATTCGCGCGCAGACTGCGCTGCTTGCCCATGAGCGCATTGCCGTTGAAGACGTGGCCGTGGCGACGCTCCAGTTCGAGAATGGTGCGCTGGGAATCATTGAGGCCGCGACCGCCGTTTATCCCGGGTACCTCAAGCGCATTGAGATTCATGGTTCGGCGGGTTCGGCCGTGATGGAGGAAGAGGACATCGTCAAGTGGGACTTTGCCGAAGAAGAGGCGGCTGACGAGGAAATCAAGGCAGCCATGGCCAGCCGGGTTTCCGGTGGCGGCGGAGCGGCCGACCCGGCGGCGATCGGGCATCACGGTCACGCCCGCCAATTCGAGGACGTGGTCGATGCCATCCAGACGGGTCGCACGCCGCTGATCGACGGCCGTGAAGGACGCCGGTCTGTCGAGATCATCCTGGCAATTTACAAAGCCGCCGAGACGGGGCAGGGGATCCCGCTGCCGCTCGAATCCGACCCGCGGCTGGATGCCGGGTCGCGGGACTGAAGCTTGGCTTGAGGGTCGCGTTCTTCGGTCTGCCAAACCTGGATATGGTTGCGGATCGGAAGACGCCAGGCTGTTCCCCGTTCCCGAGTCGAAGGAGTAGACGGCAATGACGCATGACTCAGCCGATGGACGGGACACGGTTCTCGCAGTAGTCGCCCACCCCGACGATGTCGAGTTCATGATGGCGGGCACCATGCTTCTGCTCAAGGACGCGGGCGCAGACATCCACTTCTGGAACCTGGCCAACGGCAACATGGGGTCGGTCGAATACGACCGTGAGACGCTGGCCGCCATGCGTGCTGCCGAGGCCCGCGGATCGGCCGAGCTGGCAGGGGCCGGCATCCGCGAGCCGCTCTTTGACGATCTCGGGATCTTCTACGACAGGGAGTCACTCGCCCGGGTTGCCGCGGGGATTCGGGACGTCAATCCGACCATAGTGCTCACGCACCCTCCGTCCGATTACATGGAAGACCACATGAATGCCTGCCGTCTGGCCGTCAGTGCCGCTTTCACGCGCGGTATGCCGAACTACACGACGGTGCCGCCGCGCCCGCCGGTCGACAGCCAGGTCGCCGTCTACCACTGCATGCCGATCGGACTGATGGGACCGCTTTGCCGGGAAGTAGTGCCGGACATCTACGTTGACGTGGCAGGCAAACAGCCCCTGAAGCGCGACATGTTGGCCTGCCACCGCAGTCAGAAGGAGTGGCTTGATGTGAGCCAGGGCCACGACTCCTATCTGGCCGCCATGGAAGAGCTGGCGTCGGAAATGGGACGTCGTTCCGGCCGCTTCCGGTTTGCCGAGGGCTGGTTCAGGCACAACCACCTCGGCTATGGCGACGCCACGTTTGACCCTCTAACAGCCATGCTGAAAGGCAAGACCTATGAGCCGTCCGACCAGTAAGCTCGCGCCCGCGTGGTGGGACTACACCACCCTCGACCCCGAGCTCCTCGAAGATGCCGCACGCCTCACGCCGGACGCGCTCCGGGGGCTTTCGCGGCCCGGCTTCACCGTTTGCTTCTACGACACGGTTGAGGAGTTCTACTGCGCCGAAGCGCTCGAGTATGTCACGGCCTGGGAACAGTCCATCCCGGACAACCCGGTCGGGGTCTGCGGTCCGATCGGTCCCACCGAACAGCTTCCGCTGGTGGCACGCATGGTCAACGCCATGGGCGTCGAACTCGGCAAGCTCGACGCGCACTTCTGGGGCATGGACGAGTGGGTCCTCGACGGCCAACCCGTGGACGAATCCCACCCGCTTTCATTTGCGCGTTGCGACCGCGAGCTCTGTTTCGATCGAATCGATTCCCGCCTGCGCATGCCCGACGCCAACCTGCACTTCCCCACGCATGATCTTGCCGCGTTTTCCGCGAGTTTCGACACCGTTCGGTGCGCCCTCATGCAAGGCGGCCAGGGCGAGATCAAGCATTGGGCTTTCAACGATCCTCCCGCACGCGAAGGTGCGTACGTCGACGCCCCTCCGCCTCCGGAGGAATACCGCCGCCTCGCCGCCCGGCGCGTGGCCCTGCACCCGGTAACGCTCATGCAGAACGCGCGCACCTCCGGCGGCGGCAACGTCTCCCTGGTTCCCTCCGAAGCCATGACCGTCGGCCCCGTGGAAACGTGGAAGGCCGACAAGGTTTCGATCTGGCACCCCGGCCATCACGACAACCCGTTCGGCATGCGCCTGACCGCCCTGATGATTTCAAAGGGCATTGCCGATACGTCGGTTCCCATGTCACTCCTCGCCGACCACCCCAACGTGCAGTTCAACTACCTGCGGTCCGGGATCGGGACAGTGGACGTGGAGATGCACTGAGTACGGTGGATGTGTTCCTGCATCCGTTGGTCGAGAATCGCCCAATTCTCGGGTCGTTGAGTGCCGGTACCCGTCAGTACACACGTGTGTTTCGGGCGCTTCACCCAAAACTGCTTGGCCACGGCTCTGGATCACACTTGAGTAAGTGTGATCAGGAATAGGTGTTGTGCCGAATCGTCTGCGTTTCACAACATGCTGTTTTTGCAGTGCTGTGGACAATACCCTTGACAGAAGCCGGTCACACATGAGTAAGTGTGGACGACATGAGTGGTGATGTGGTAGCAGAGGTGCCTCTCCATCCGAGTCTCTGGCGTACGTGCCGTGCGCTGGCGAACAGGAGCCGACTGAAGATGTTGCGGACACTGTTCAACGTCTCTTCCCGTACGGTGACGGAAATCGCCGAAGCAATGGGAATCCACGAGGTCGTCGCGAGTCGCCATCTTCGGCTCCTCAATTCGAGAGGACTCCTGAGGGTAACTCGGATCAGCCGTTGGGTGGAATACCGTATTGGACATAACCCATCTATTCCGGAAACCGAGGAGATCCTCCGCGTCCTTCGACGTCAACTCGAAAACCAGAGATGGACGCTTGACGACACATTCAGAGACCTCACGGCTTTCACGCACCCCCGGAGGATACGCATCGCGCGGGTGCTCTCGAATGGCGGTCCTTTCAGCGTGCCGGCCCTCCGCGTGAGAACCGCAATCTCCGTTCCGGCCCTGAAACGACACCTGAGGAAGTTGGTCTCTCGCGGACTGGTTGCCGAGAAGGACGGTCTATACAGGAACAGGCGGGCAGGGACTCCACTGCTGCGAACGCTGGTGCGTCTTGCTTGCAGCGACTTGGAGTCGTAGTCCGCCGGTTGCTCCGTACGGACCTCCAGTCACTTGACGGCGCGTGCATGGCAGTGTCACGTCCTGATTCCCGTTTGACACCTTAGGGTCGGAAGTGTGTGGGTCGAAGAATGCCGGATGTAACAGTTACATTTTTCGACCAACCCATCCTTCGACCCGTCTCTCTCCCCACACAGCCTCGCGTATGTCTCACCCACGAGCCCAACGGCTTGCCAGCTTACCCGCCTCCGCGATGTCACGCGTCTCCAAGGCCGGTCTATGGCCCCGATTCGACGGGAATTCGGTGCGTTTGCCCTGGCGATACGCGTGTCCGAATGCCCGCCCGGCGTCGGATGTCGGCAATGGCCTCCCCTAGCGCGGGAGCTCCGGGCTTGACGGTAACGTTGCTTCCTAGCGCTATGCGCTCCTTCCTGGTGTCGTTGTAGCGAACGATCGGGGTCTTCTCGTCCAGTTCCACAACGTTGTTCCGTACCATGTTCTTCCACCCCTTGTGGAAACGGAACGGCGAACGCGCGATGTTGTAGATGACGTTGCCCTCGATGACAAACTCGCCGGTGCCCTGGTCGAGAAACATGCCGTTGCTCTCTGCCCGGCCGGCATTGAGTGGCACGTCATGGATGTGATTGGCTCGCAAAGCGGACCCCGGCTGCAAACCCAACGTGTAAATTCCGCCGCCGTCGGAGAGAATCTGCATCACGTGGTGAATGTGGTTGCTGGCGACGAGGTTCTCACGGCAAGGCGTTTTGCGCGGCTCCGGCAAACTACGCGGATTCCACCACTTCCACCCCATGGAGATCCCGGTGTACGGGTGCTGCCGAACTTCGTTATGCGCAACCGTGGTCTTTCCCGCTAACCCGACCCAGATGCCGACCGCACCATACAGCTCACGGCCGCACAACTCGACCAGGCAGTCCTCAACCTGGTTTCCCACGGCCGCCTGTTCGGGCGCTTTCGTCCACCATTCGGCGCCGTCGACCAGGCGCGCTTTGCCTTCGCCGACCATGACCCCGTTGCCGCCGACGTCGGATACGCGCGTTCGGACAACGCGGCACCCGCGGCACTGTCGCCCCAGCCAGATCCCCGACGCGCCGGTATGTTCAATGCGGCCGTTTGCGAAGCTGCAACCTTCGGCCCCGTCAAACCGTACGGCCGCCGGATCGGATTCTTCGTGACTGCGGGCATTCTTCTCGGTCTGTAGCGTCCAATACGTACACGCCTGCCGCCCCCAGTAGATCCCGTCGGGCGGCGCCCATGCCGCATGCTCGAACTCAAGTCCCGTGAAGTGCAGATTGCGAACGGGACGGTTGCCGTCGAGGTCGCCGCGCACCACAATGAGTTGCGGGGCAACGGGGGCAATTGCTTCGACGCCGTCGATGGTTTCGCCCGGCCGGGGACGATACGTCAGTACGCCGCTCTTCGCGTTGAGACTCCATTCGCCGGGACGATCCAGAAACTCGATCGAGTTCTCCACAAAGTAGCGCGGTTGCTTTTCGAACCAGTCCATGACCGCCCAGCGCGACGGTCCGCCGATCTTGTGAGGCACGCTCAGCGTACGCGTTGCCTCCTCGATGGACGCGACCGGCGTTCGCGTGATCGACCAGTCGTGCAGGAAGACGAGCTCGATGCTCTTCAGGTCGCCGTAGTTCCTCAGGTCTTCGGGCTTGAACTGGAAACTCGTGCGTTTGTCTTGCCCGACCTTTGCAACGCGCAGCCAGCCCTTGTTGGGATGCCGGGCCCGCGTTGCGCGTCGCCCATTGATGAACAGCTCGCGGAATGACCACTTACCGGATTTTACGTCGGGGATCCGAGCCGTCCACACGCCGTCCGCGCCTTCCTGCCATCCCCGGATCGGCCGCCCACCACTGAACACGGGGTTCTCGTCGGGGTGGGCGGCATAGGTCACGCGGAACTTCTCCGTACCGCCGTCCCGCGGTCCGAACACCACCGGCTCGGTCAGACGGTACGTTCCGCCGCGGATCGTTACCGTCACATCGCTGTCCAGCCCCCCGGCAATCCTCCCGCGCACAGCATCGCGCGCGTGCTGGAGCGTTGCGAAGGGACGGGCCTTGGAGCCGTCGTTGGTATCGTTCCCACGCGGCGCCACGTAGAACGAGCTCCCTTCGGTCGCTATGGCGCTACATACGATCAATGCCGCGGCCCAGATTGGGCCCGAACTCAGTCGCCAAGTCATGCATTTCTTCATTCGTTGTCCTCCTCTGCGCGGAGTGTAGGCATAAAGCGGCGGGGTTTGCCACGGAAAGTTGGGAGGGCGGAGTGCCCTGCCGAGACACCGGCAAACCATGCTGGATTCAGACCGCCGCTTTGTGGTATCTGAACCGCAATCATATGGGGGTGCGAGTTTCATGAAGACGACACAGCCGGACAGCAAGGGGTTCTTCACGCTGGGCAAGCGGCGGGAGCGGTGGTTCTTCAGCGACCCGAAGGGACAGCCGTTTTTCTCGCTTGCGCTCAATCATATCGACAGCGCGTCACTCCGCTATGCCGAGAACATCGATATCTGGCGCAAGAAGTACGGCAACAGTCAGGAACGCTGGCTGAAGGAGACGGTGGGGCCGCATCTGAAGTCATGGGGTTTCAACAGCGTCGGGTGGGTTCAGGAGGTCGTGACCCGCGGTCTGACGAACCATCGCCACTCGCGCAACTTCACGTTCGAGGAATACCGGTGGCTGGGCATGCCGTACTGCCACATGCTGCCGTTCGCTGACTTTCATCAGTGGGAGGCGGAGACCAGGCACCCTGACTTCTTCAGTCCCGGTTTCGAGCAGTGGTGCGACTACGTGGCCCGCGACCACTGTGCCCGGCTGGCGGACGATCCGAACCTGATCGGCTACTTCTACATCGACTGCCCGACGTGGGTGCACACGCGGCCCATGAACGAGTGGAAAGGCCCCCTGTTCGATCCGGCCGGGCTCGAGTCGGAGGCCGGGCAGAGGCAGCTTTTCGCGTTGGCGCGTCAGTACTACAAGTTGACGCACGACGCCATTCGGCGGTACGACAAGCACCACTTGATCCTGGGCGACCGCTACGAAGCCAATGCGCCGCTGCCCATGTCCGTGGTCGAAGCCGCCAAACCTTACGTCGACGTGTTCAGCTTTCAGGATTTTCGCGATCCAGTTGGCCATCTCGAATACTGGCACGAGAGAGTCGGCATGCCCGTGCTGTGGGCCGACGGCGCGCAGCACAAACGCGTGGAGGACGCCAGCGCCGTTCACTGCGGCGGTCGCTACAGGTTGAATGACGGCGCCCGCTACGCGGAGGTCGTGGAGGAGCTACGCCACAATCAGGGCTGCGTCGGCGCGCACCTGTGCGGCGCGTATCTGCGCAACCGCATCCGCAAGTGCGGCCTGCTCGACGAGCGCGAACAACCGGACGACGCAAACGTCGCGCACATCACCCGGGCCAACCGGGAAACGGCGGCGTGGATGAAGGGGTTTGGGGCTGGTTGATCGGTCGATTGGCCTATTGGTTGATTGGGGACGAGGAAGGAAGCAGGGCAGGTCGCTTCTTCGTAGACTCGCCGGAGGATCGCGCGGAGGCGCGGTCCGGAGACGAGAAGCCGGGCCGTGCCGCGCCTGCGCCCTCCGGTGCGGCTCATCCGAGCCGCACTCTACGGACGCTCTACGAAGCGCGGGAAGTCGTGCCTGTGCCCCATGGAGGCGACGGCCGGGAACGGCCGAGGACGGCCGTCTCCATTTCGTGCCGAGACGCCCTGGAGACTGGTATCACTCGTTGTACGCCCGAATCTCGTAGATGCGCGCCGACGCATCGCCGTTGGTGGCTTTCACAATCACGCGCAGGCAATCCGTTTCCACCGGATTGAACCTATGCACACGCCGCCGCTGGAAGTTCTCGACGGCCGATGCGATCACGTGCCATTCGCCATTCGCACGCACGGCGACGTCATAGTCGCGCACGCATTGCGGCACCAATGCCGCGTCGTGCCGGCGGGCGTTTAGATCGGTATCGAAGGTCAGATAGACGGAGTTCAACGTGGCGGGGCTTGGCCAGGCAAGCTCGATCCACTGCGGTAGCGATTCCCCGGGATCCGAGGCCCACATGTTGGAGTTCTCGTCGTCTAGTCGGATCAGTCCGTTATTGACGCCCGAGGCCTTGTTCAGCGACGTGTCACCTGTCGTGGGCTCGGTGTACAGCGACATGAACTGCGCCGCGTTCGCATGGGTCACGCCGCCCCCCTGCTTGAGACCGTACGCCCTGTGACTCCCGCGCGGCGCGTGCGACATCAGCGTCCAGTGAATGCCCTCGGCTGGAGGCAGCCATACCCACACGTAAGGGGAGGAGACGCGCTGCTTGAACCTGAACTCGACCCACTGCCTCCCCCTGCCGTGTACGATAGCCGTGGCTGAAGCCGCATCGGTTGCAGCGGAGAAGTCGGCGCCCGTCTTCCCCTCGCGCAGGCCCATGGTCAGGGACTTCGGTTTGGCAAGCCTGGACTCCAGCAGTACGAACACCGAATCGACGCGTCCCGCCGGCGGCGTTGGGATGGACATCGCCCGCGACGTGGTGAGCTCGTAGCCATCGGTGGACCGGACGTTTGCCCGTCGGAAGTGGGACTGCGTCATTTCGCTCGACGCGGTGGCCGTTGCCTTCAACGCGAGGTCCGTCGCGTCCCGGTTGCGCACGCCGGGAATCGACTGGTCCATCTTGAGCAGTTGCTGCTGCAGCTCGCCGATGTGGCGCTGCCCCAGCGCGCGCGGCGATATCCCCCTCGCCAGGCACATGCCGGCGGCCGTGCCGGCGGCCTGCCCGCAGGTTGCGAGAGTGCTCTGCACGCGCACCGTGCCGAGGCCGATGTGCGTTACACTCATGCAGCGGCCCGCCATGAACAGGTTTGCGATGTTCTTCGAATAGAGACAACGGTATGGGATCGTGTAGATGGGTACGGAGGGATTGCAGTCGAACGGACCTTCCTTGCCGCTGTAGATGCCTTGCGGATGGTGAACGTCCAGCCCCCAGCCGCCGTAGGAGATGCGATCGGGAAACACTCTGCCCGCCTGCGCGTCGTTCTGAGTGAAGATGTAGTCGCCCACCAACCGGCACCCCTCCCGCCGGCCGACCGTGATGGGCACCACGTCGAGGGCGTAGTCGCGCGCTTCCGCGCGGCGCGGCCAGACGTTCTTGATGTAGTCCCAGTAACCGAAGGTGATGCGAATCAGTTCGTCGCGCGCCCGTTCGCCGTCGCGCATGTCATCGAACGTGCCCGGGTGTTCCATCCACCAGTTGCCGGACGAGATGCCCCTGGGAGTGCGGCAAAACGTCTCGGGGTCGTTGAAGCGCGGCGCCCAGCCCGGCGGCGTGTAGGAAACCGGTTTGCCGGTATTGACCGCGCGGTAGCCGCAGCACTGCTTCATGAGGCACCCGCTCATCGTGATGCGGTCCGGCTTCTCCGGCGCCAGGCTCTCGTCGAATTCGCCGGCCGCCTCGCGTCCGAAGCGGTGCTCGGCCCCCGCGAACACGCCGACCCAGCCGTCGCCGGTGCAGTCGATGAAGATGCGCCCGCCATACGTCGTGATGTTGCCGCGCAAGGTGTCAATGCCCACGGCGTGCCTGATCCTCTGCGGCGAAGCCATATCGACACTGACGATCCGCGTATTCAGAAACACGGTCAGGTTCTCTTCCTGCTCGCACAGCATGCGGAACGCTTCGCTGAAGCGCGCGTGATGGTAGCGCGCCTTGATGCGCCCCAGTTCCTCGATGATGCCGGTTTCGCGGGCACGGGGATGGTGTGCGGACGCGCCGTTGAAGCCGACGCCCAGCTCGTCGCTGCCGTTGCCGCCGAGCACGGGACGGTCCTGGATCAGCGCCGTCTTCATGCCCATGCGCGCGGCCGCGATGGCTGCGGGTCCGCCGGCGGGTCCGCCGCCCACAACGACCACGTCGAAGTCTCCCGCGTGCCGCGGTTCGAGCGAGAGCCCCGTCAACCGGGCACGTTCGCGCTGCACGGCCTTGACGTCCTCGGGCGGCCTGTAGCCGGTATCGGTTGTCAGTACGATCGCGTCGCATCGTCCATAGTAGCCGGTCAGGTCGTTCAGGGCCATGGTTGCGGATCCGGCATCGAGGGCCGCGACGCCGGCCTTTTCCCACGTCCATTCGTCGGTGCGCGCCGTGCCCAGCTCGCGGTCGAGGGCGGCGCCGTTGATGACGAGTTCAAAGCGTCCCGGGACGGCGTCCGGCAGCCAGTTGCGGGCGCGCACCCACACGCTGTAGCGTCCGGCCTTGGGCACGTTGAATTTCACCACGGCGTCGTCGACCGGTTTCCCGATGCCGGCCGCGATCAGGTAGGCCGACCCCATCAGGTGGACGTACTGCGTGTCCAGCCACCAGCCGCCATAGTCGGTGAAATCCTCCGCGTCGATCCACAAGAAGCCGTCCTTCACCATCGTAATCTCGCGCGGCGGCTTCCGGAATTCCCTGGGTTGCAGGCCGACGGGCTTCGGCGCGATCGTCACGTCGGCCTGCGCGCGCATGACCGCGGTGCCCACGCAGTAGTTTCCCAGGACTGATTTCGGCTCGAGCGCGCGCTTGTAGATGCTCACATTGTCTATGGCGCCTTTCAGGACCGCGGACCTGCCCTGGGAACCGACAAACAATTCGGTGGGTAGGCCGTCGATGCGTCCGCTGCACGCGCTGCCCGCTTCACGGTCGGCGACACCGTTGAAGAAGAGCCGCACGCGTCTTCCGTCGTAGGTCGCGGCAATCTGGAACCACTCGTTCGAGGGCCAGGTCCGGCGCTTCGCCGAAAACACCCGCGGCTTGCCGTTTTGCCAGAGAACCAGGCCCAGCGTCTTGTCTTGGAAACGGAGCGAGTAGCACCCTTCCTTGCGAACTACCGTGCGAAAGCCGCGGAGCGAGGACGGGTTGAGCCGCACCCACGCCTCGATGGTCAGCGTGTCCCGCGGCGCAAGCGGGGAAATGGAGAGGCACCGGGCACTGGACCGTTTCCCGTCCAGTGCCAGCGCGCTGCCGCTGACGCCCTTGACCCGTTGCGCGGACCGCACGACCAGGGCGTCGTCTTTGCCGCGCAACCCGGGCGTGCGCCCGTTCGCGAACTCGTCGAACGACCAGCGTGCAACGAGGCCCTCAGCGCTTCTGCCGGCGCCCGCGGCGCATATGGCCAGCACGGTTACCCGCACGACAAACCAGTATCTCACTTTCTCGCCTCCCAGAGTGTTCTCAGCCTCTCCACACAACCTCTATACGCGATCCGCAACCTATGTTCAATACTCCCTTGAGGCCCGGTGGGGGCCTCTAGGGGGCGGGGCGCCGCGATTTGACAACACCGGTCGCAGATGGGATGCTCTTGGGCGCCTGCAAAAGAGAAAGGAAAGCATCCATGACAGTCCGCCGCCTTCTGAAGACAATCGCCCTGACCGCGCTCCTGGGGACCTGCGCATACGCCGCTCCCGCGCCCCGCACGAACATCATCCTGATCATGGCCGACGACCTGGGCTATGAGACAATCGGCGCCAACGGAGGCACGTCGTACAAAACACCGCGACTGGACGAGCTTGCGCGCGAAGGTGTGCGCTTTGAGCACTGCTACGCGCAGCCCATTTGCACTCCCAGCCGCGTGCAGATTATGACCGGGCGCTACAACAGTCGCAACTACGTCAAGTTCGGTTACCTCGACGTCAATGCGACCACCTTTGCCCACCTGCTCAAGAAGGCCGGCTACGCGACCTGCGTCGTGGGCAAGTGGCAACTCAACGGCGGTGGCAAGGACTCGGACCTTCCGCCCATGACGCGGCCCGGGCACTTTGGCTTCGACGAATGGTGCCTGTGGCAGGTGGCCGATTCCGGCCGTGTCAACGTGAAGGGCAAGCGAATCGACGCGCGTTACGATGCGCCCAAACTGAACGTCAACGGCAAGGACACCGGCGTGATGAAAGACAAGTACGGTCCCGACGAGTGCGCCAACTTCGCGATCGACTTCATCGAGCGCAACAGGGAGCGTCCGTTTGTCGTCTACTACCCCATGATCCTCACGCACTGTCCGTTCTGGCCGACGCCGGCATCCGACTGCTGGAAAGATCCCGGCGCTCGCAAGCCGGGCCATCACTACAAGGGCGAGGCGCGGTATTTCGGCGACATGGTTTCGTACATGGACGACATTGTCGGCCGGATCGCGGACAAGGTGGACGAGCTGGGGTTGGGGGAGCGCACGCTAATCATGTTCACGGGCGACAACGGCACGGACAAACCGGTCGTCTCGATGTGCAACGGCCGCAAGGTTGCCGGCCAGAAGGGATCCCTCACCGACGGCGGAACGCGCGTGCCGTTGATCGCACGCTGGACGGGGCATATGCCCGGCGGCAGGACCTGCAACGACCTGGTCGACTTCTCCGACATGCTGCCGACCGTGATGGACGTCGCCGGTCTGCCGTTTCCCGGCGAGCTGCCGCTCGACGGGCGCAGCTTCGCCCCGCAGCTTGCCGGCAAGAAGGGCAATCCGCGCGACTGGATCTACTGTTGGTATTTCCGGAACGGCAAACCCGGCAAGGGCGGCGGCGAGTGGGCACGCACGCAACGCTACAAGCTGTACAAGGACGGTCGCCTTTTCGACATCGCCAACGATGTGCTGGAGAAGAACCCGCTCAAGGGTGACGCGATTACCCCCGAGATCGGCAGGGTCAAAGACATGCTCGGCCAGGCCATCGAGGGCTGCACGCGGCCGGGGTTCTGACCGGAAACCTGAATCCAGTTCCGGTTGCGCACACAACCAGGAGAACGGGTCTGGAGACCCGTTCTCCGAAGCTTGAGTTTCCACCTCGAATTGCCCCGGAAGCGCAGCGCACCGCGGGCCCTCCCGAGCGGGAATTTCAACCCCTGCCTGTCATCCCGTGGGGCGCCACGGGCCTGTTCTCACCCGTCTCCGCACATCTCACATCCCATATCCCACATCCTGTCGGGCGCATCCCGATCCGTTTCCTAGGCGTTTCAGGGCGCAGCTACGGGTTGCGGGCGCACTCGAACCTGTCTGAACACGGCTGGCTGCCCGCGGAATACGCCCTCAATGCCGGTGGTCCGCTGGGCACCAACCGTGTCGCCGGGAACGACGCCGAAGTCACCCTGCACGTTCCCGCCACGCCCGGAAAGGCATTCTACCGGCTGGACGTGCGGCTGGAAGAGTAGGGGATTGGTCAATTGGTTGATTGGTTGACTTGGGGAGAGAAAGGGAGCAGGGCGAGTCGCTTCTTTGTAGACTCGCCGGAGGATCGCGCGGAGGCGCGGTCCGGAGACGAGAAGCCGGGCCGTGCCGCGCCTGCGCCCTCCGGTGCGGCTCATCCGAGCCGCACTCTACGGACGCTCTACGAAGCGCGCGAAGTCACGTCTATGCCGGTAGGTATCCGAAATCGGCATGAGAGGGGACGCCCTTTCCTGAATCGATGCGCACTTTCAGTGGGCCGGATTTGCAATCCGGCCGGGAGAGTGAGGAGCATCAGCATGCGGAGAGAATGGTCCGTCCCTGGTCCGTTCATTCTCGACAACAAGTTCGGTTCTCTCTCGGCCGGATTGCAAATCCGGCCCACCGGAAGCATGTCTGAGAGCGGATGCGAATTGGCAATCACTTCCCCTCCAGCCTGCGTATCCTCTCTTCCAGCTCACTGCGCCGCTTCAGCAGCGACGCGCCCTCGGGGTCGTTGGCGACGATCTGTCTTGCTTTCTCGGCGACGCCTTCACGGGCGCGTTTCAATTCCTGCTCGGCCTGCTCCTTGGCATCGTAGGCTGCTATGACCTGCCGATTGGTACTCTGTACGGCCTCCTGGAACTCCTTGACCCTGTACATGGCGTCCCGCATCTCCTGCAGCATGGCATTTGGCGCCGCCGCGTCGGGGTGGGTGGCTACAACAGCCCTGAGCTTGGTTTCGTAGGCGTTGAATGCCGATTCGTGGGCGCGGCCCGCCTCACTCCTTGCCTTGTCGGCCGCGACAACGTCCGCCTGTTTTCCAATCGCTTTCTGAATCTCCTCCAGCCGCTTTTCCATCTCGTTGCGCAGGCCGGAGTGCACGCCATGCATCAAGGCCCTGAGTTCGAGGGCTTCGCCGTTGGCTCTCAGCTTGCTCTCAACGAGGCGGCGGCAGGCGGTATCCGTTTCGGTACGGCGTTGGCGGCATTGCGACATGGTTTTGCGAAGCTTCGCAAGCTGCGGGCCCTCTGCCAGCTTGCGGCGCAGGAGCTCGAGATGCTGCTCCAGCTTCCGGCGTTGAGCACTGAGCTCATCCGTGACTACCAGCGCGACCTTGCCCTTGACCGTGGCGGCAACGGCCTCACGCAACCGGTCTGCATAGATACGTTCCGCCAGTGCCAGCGCGTTGGCGGCATCAATGACTTCCGGGGCCTGCGCCGCCCGGCGCTCGAGACCGCGTACGCGATAGCGCAACGAGTACTCCTGGCGCTGGAGCTCGGTTATTTCATCGTCGACATGGGTCCACTCCGGGCTGTTCTGCAACTTGGAACGGTACAGGGCCTCGTATTTCTCTATTGCGGCCCTTTCGAGCGCTTGCGCCTCTGCCCGGGCCTTGTCCCGCGCGCGTCGCGCCGCGAGCATTTCCGGCATGCGTTCGATCCTGGCGCGAATGACGGTCCTTTTGCGTCCGAGCTCGCCGACCCTCAGTTGTTGCGCCCGGTACTCCTCGGTCACGGCCTCGGCTTCGCCATCGGTTTGGCGCAGTTCCGCGGCGATGGTATCGACGGCCGCGCGGGCCTTGGAGGCGGCACGCTTGGCTTCGGCAAGCTTCGGGTTCTGGCTGTAGAGTTCTTGCAGCCCACGCAGGTCGCGATTGACCGAGTCCAGCTCGCCGTGCAGGCTGTTCAGCTCTTCCACGCGGTCCGTTGCGCCCGCGGTCTGTTTGTGGTCTTGCGCCGAGCCCCATGTCGTCAGTAGAACCGCCGCGACCACCGCGCAAACCAGCATCGCTTCCCGGAAGTTCCTGGTATCGGCTGAGGGCTTTGCGGCTCGGCACAGCCTCGCCCTCCATCTCCTTGAGCAGCCGCTATTCACGCGACTGGAGGGCGAAGCTGTGCTGAGCCGCAAAGCCCTCAGCCGATACCGAGAACTCCCGGGACATGACACCAGCCTACAGACGCTACGCATCACAGCTCCTCCCCGCCCTTGATCTCTCTCGCGAGGTCGGGATAGTGCTTGCCGACAGCTCGGAGCATCGCGTCCCGCGTCTCCGCTCCGCTCTTGCGTTTTTCAAGCCTTGCGACCGAGGGACGAATGGCTTTGCCGACCTGGTCCGCCGGCACTCCCGTGTGCGCGGCTCGCGCCAGGCATGCCGTGAGGAGTGGCAGGGCATCCTGCCGGGACCGGCTGCCGCGGCCGCGCGCGAGGTGGTTGGCGGCGGCTTCCATCACGGCAGTAGCCGCCGGCGCATCGTTCGGATGGCGGTCCAGCCACCCGCAACACGCCTTGAGAAGTGCCCGGTGCGCCGCGTCGTTGTCAGATTTCTCGGTTACTGGCCCGAGCACCATCGTCCAAGTGCTCGTGACGCCCTGGACCGAAGTGTACGCGGGAATCTGCGCGGCGGCCAGGCGGACGGCGGAGGAGCGGCATTCCGACGCCTTGAGCCGACTCGACAGCTCGCGGGAGACCGCGGATGCCAGTACGGGCGGCACGATTTCCGGCTCCAGGGCAAAGTCGCGTGGCAGGGCCAGCACCTGGCGGACCGTCTGTTCCCGAATTGCCGTGTCGCCTTTCGCGTTCAGGAGAGCCAGGGTCTCCTGCTCCCGGCCCACAGCCCATGAGAGGGCGGCCACTGCCGGCGCCAGGCGTTCTGCCTCAGGTGTCTTGCCGAGGCGGGCGAGGCGTTCCTCGGCCCACTGCAGAGCCTCCTCGAAGTTGCCTGCCGCCAGCCCCGTCGCAACGCCCATGACCACAAACGTGGCGTAGCTGACCGGCGCGTTCCTGTTCGCTCGCGCGAGATTCTCGACGGCGTCCCTGAGATGCCAGGCCTCGCCGGCGTTGAGCTCGGCCCAGGCCAGCCAGGCGGTCCACTTCACGACCGGATCGTTCGACTGCTCCCATGCCGTGCGGTAGGCGTTCACCGCGTCGTCTCCCTGCCGTGACGCGGCGTGGATGTCTCCCAACGCCATCTGCGCCTCTACTTCCCCGGTGTGTGTCGCCGCGTAGAGACGCTCCTGGCGTTCCTCCTCGAAACTCATCATCCCTTCTCTTTTCTTGGCGCCCGACCTGCGGGAATCATGATAGAGCCACGTCAGGTAGTGCAGCCTTACGCGGCGTCGGCCTGGGTAGGGGACGGCTTGTTCTGCGTTCAATGCAATGGTGAAGGCGTCTTTGCTTTTGCCGGCGCGCAGCAGGGTGTCGAAGGCCGCGATTGCCACGTCGGGGTCGGCAGGATGGGCCGATGCCGCACGGATCGCCATGGCTGCGGCCGGTTCGAACATTTTCAGGTCCGCGAGCGCATCGAGCAAGTCGGCGTGTTCGCCGGCGTCGGTCGTGATGTCGGTCGACGTCTCGAACCATTCGGCCTGCTTGAGCCTGCCGTATCGCACGGCGCCCCTGAGAGTCGCGCGCAGCCGTGACAGACCCTCATCGTGCTTGCCTGATTTGGCGGCCGCGAGGATCAGCTGCCTCAGCTCTATCTGGATGTTCTCGGGGGCATCGGTGACGACTTGGAGCGATCGGGATGCGTGGTAGGATTGGGCCTGCCGGGAGCACGTGTTCAGCAGTGACATCGCCACGGCGGCGTCGCGAGTGTGCTGCAGCGTCGGCAGCCACTTGGACCGCTCGTTCATCCAGTGGGTGAGAGCGTACCAGTCGGCATCGGGGAGGTGCAGGCGCAGGTCGAACAGGCGGTCCAATTTGCCTTGGAGCAGGTCCTTGAAGATGTCGTATGCCTCGGATGCCGGAGTCCTGTTTCCGAACAGCCGGGGCCGCCATTTGTCGGCCGTGGCGGGGCCGTCCGCTGCCAGGGCGTAGGCGGCCGCGGCCAGGACGTAGCGTGGCGCCTGATGGCGGTCCTTGGGCGGGACATCCCGAAAGGCCTGCTCCATGGCCCGGAGCATGATGTCGAAACCTACATCGTCTGCTTCCTCGGCCGGCTCCGCTGCGTACATCCCGCACACGAGCAGCGAGACAACCGACAGCACGGCCGGCACAAAACGCAGACGACTTGTACCGCAGCAGAACTGCATCACGAATCCACCGTTTCGCTGTCTGTGTCAGACTCGACTGAGCTTGCCATTGAATCACAGCGGGAGGGCCACGGCAATCTGTTTTGTGGATCGGTTTCGGGCGCAGATGCGCTCATCGGTTTCCGCATCGGTGGAACACTGATTGATGATTGTCGATTCCTGTGAAGTGGACAGTCGACACGTGGGCCGGATTTGCAATCCGGCCCAACCCACGCCGGTTTTCACCGTCGCCGTCAAGACTTTCTGCGTCGCTCGCCCGGCCCCGACAAAGTCAAAACGAGCGTCGCCAAACCACTGCCTGAATCCTGCCCGCTCCCTCATCCCTTCCGCGGGGCCATGTCCAGAACCTCCCCTATTCCGGAGAAAAGTGCAACTTTCCGCATAGAAGGTGTGTCCCTATCCCGTCCTATCCCGTCCTTGCTCTCGGCACGATCTTACTTTGTTCTCGCGAGCCGTCGTGGACGGGACGAAACCGCCTCCGCCTGTCATCCCGAGCGAAGCGGAGCGGAGTCGAGGGATCTCGGGAATTGGGAACCACTCCGGACGTTATCGCAGTTCTCGAGATCCCTCGACTCCGCTCCGCTCCGCTCGGGATGACAGGTCGTCCGCCGGCGGGTCACCGAGAGGCGAGCGGCGCGAGCAGGAAGAGAGGGAAGAGAGGGGACAGGCAAATTGTCGCTATTTTCTGTTCAAACAAACAACTCTGGCTATAATGCCGGCACCGATACTGAACTGACGAGAGCAGAGATGGCAACCGACACATACGGCTACGCCTACGACTCCATTGGCAACCGTCTGAGCACGTCGAAAAGCCCTGAGGAGCCGGAAGACGCAGCCGGACAGTACGTCTATGGCCCCGACCTCACCGGCAGGCACCGCTCAAGCCTCGCCACCTACGTGTGCGACTCCCACGACAACACCGTTGCAACGAATGCCACCGACGCCAATCCGCACACGTTCCCCTCAGACTACACAGAGAACAGCACCCCCGTGGCCTACTACAGCTACGCGTACGACACCCAGTGGATCTCATGTTGGCCATCCAGAGATCCGATCGAAGAAGAGGGCGGGGTCAACATATACGCCTTTGTCGGTAGTA
>CAZKRK010000014.1:0-35334 GCA_964555035.1 uncultured Victivallales bacterium
CGTCGCAGCCGATGCCTGCAAGTCCCGCCACGCCTTGCCTATCCCGCCGAAGGCGGACCGCGCGTTGACCAACGTGCCCTCTCGAACGGTCGCGTTGTGCGTACCGCCCGAAGAACCCGTGTTGATCCACGCGCCGTCGGCCTCGTTCGACACCGTGACGTCGTTCGCCACGAGCTCGATATAGGGGTTGGCGGTCACGGGCGGGTCTTCGTCGTTGGCGACCAGCTCGCCCGCCGTGAAGGTTGTCACGAGCAGCTCGCGGGCTTCGACCACATCGTTCGAGGCCCTGGTAACCCCGTGAATCGTCACGGTCACGGTGGCGTCGTCGGCCTGACCTTTGCCGTCGATCACGCGGATGTCGAACGAGTCGGTTTGCGTCCCGCCGGCGGGAATGCCGTCGATTCCGGGAATGCCGGCCGGGTCGTAGGTGAAGCTGCCGGATATCGCGTCGAGCGTGACGGCGGCGCCCGACGGCAGCGTGACCTTCGTCCCGGTCCCGCCGACAAGGTTGGTGCCGGCGTCGTAGACTCCGCTCACAACGAGGGCATCGCCCTCGATATCCACGCCGCCCTCGGCAATGGCGCGGTAGTTCTGAAAGACCTCCGCCAGGGTGAGCGCTTCGTTGTAGACGCGGAAGGCGGCCAGCTCGCCGTTGAAGTAGGTGTCGTATTCCGTGCCGGCGGCGGCGTTCATGAACCCGCCGTGATTGGCGCCCTGGAAGTGGCCCAGGCCGGCGTTGTCCCCGCCGTCCCAGTCGGTTGCCGTGTTGGCGGCGGTGTCGACGAGCGTGCCGTTGACATAAAGCGAGCTGAGATCGATGTCGAAATCCGAGACAAAAACGACATGGAAGAACTCGCCCGTGGGGTTGCCGCCGACCAGGCCCAGGTTGTCGGTCAGGAGGTCGTAGGCGACTTCTCCTACCAGAAGGTTGTTGGCGGCCCGCAGCACGCCGTTGGAGCCGATCACGATTCCGGCGCCGGACCCGCCGCCGGTTTCGAAGAGGGTCGAGTTCTGGGAAAGAGCGGCCGCGGACGGCCTGACCCAGAACTCGAAGGAGGCGCTGCCCTGGTCGATAGTTCCGTTTCCTAGGATGTCGTGGATGCTTTCCCCGCCCGAGTTAAGGATGGCTGTCGCCGCGGAGGAGCCGTCCCACGCGTAGGCGGCCTTGATTCCGGCGCGCGAGCCGGCCACGGCGTTCAACGACACGCCCTGCCCCAGGATCCAGTTCATGGCGGCCCCGCCCAGGGACCCGAGGTTCTCCCACAGCCCCGTGCCCGCGCTGGCGGAGGCGTCGTAATTCAGTACCAGGACGTCGTTCGTGTCGCCGTTGGCCGTGCGCACAATGCCGTCGTTGTCGGTGAGGTCGGCCGTGAAGCTGTGCGCCGCCGTTTCCTGGAGTGCGGGGTCGTCCAGGTGGTTGTCGACAGCCGCGAACGTGTCTTCCACGCCGCTGACGAGAACAGTCACCGTGCCAACGGCAGTCTTGCCGATCGCGTCGGTAACCGTGTAGGTGAACGTGTCGTTGGTGCCGGACCTGGTCATGCCGAGACCCTGCAGTGCAATGCTGACGCTCGGGTCATAGCTGAACGTGCCGGCGGCGGCCACGTTGACAGCCGCCCCTTGGGCACTGATAGCGTCATGGGCAGTCACCGTCAACGCTTCGCCGGTGTCGTTCGCCAACAGGCTGTCAACGCCCCCGGCCAAGTTTGTGACGAGGGCGTCCTCATTGCACGCAACGCTCTCGCCGCCGGGCACGATCGTGGGGACGACCTTGACGTTGAAGAACCCGGCGGAGGATTGCCCCTCACCGTCGGATACGGAGAATGAGAAACCGAACTGCTCGCCGGTCGTCGAGCCGGCCGTGAAGCTGAGGTTGCCGCCGCCGATGTCGGCCTGGGTGAATGTGTCGTTGAGCCACAGGTCGGTCATTCCGCTGCGCAGCGTGCCTCCGGTCGGGATCGAATCGACGGTGTAGGCCAACCCGGCCGCGGACGTGTCGGCGTCGACCGTCAGCAGGAAGTTGGATGTGATCGTCTCGCTGCTCCCGGCAGTGACGCCGAGCCGCTCGTTCGTGACGAGAACGGGATTGGTCGTGAGCGAACGGACGGCCGCGCCCTGGAGCCCGAGCGAATGCCCCGGCATGCCGCCCGCGTTGGCCAGGCGCCGGGAGGTCATCTCTACGGCGTCACCCGCACTCAGGTCTGCCATGAAGCCGGACCAGTTGCCGTTGTTGAAAATATTCTCATTGCGCGAGTACTGGGATGATTCTCCGTACGCGAGTGTCGTGCCGTTCACGGACCACTGCTGGTTGGGAACCTGGCGCAGGTTGGTGTCGTCGTCGCAGAAGAAGGCGCCGAGGAAAAGGTAGGGACCGTCCGCGTTGACGGTTACCGCGCTGTTCGAGACGGCATGCGTGAATACGGCTGCCGGGGCTCCGAGCTGGGTTGCGAAGGTCATCGGCACGGGCGGGCTGCCGTCGCCGCCGTCCGCGCCCGGATTGATGTCCTGACCCGTCGTATCCTGAAGCCTGATCGTGTCGCAAAGATCCGGCAGCTTCACGATCGCAAGGGCGGTTTTGCCGCCGATGATGTTGTTGGTAGCGCCGCTCTCCTTCATCTGCTCCACGCTGAGCAGATTCGTGGCCGACGCTTCGACCAGCATACCGATCGTCAGCGTTCCATCGTCCGCTTCTTCGCCCTCCTGGGTGCCGCGCGTGTAGGTCGTTGTCAGCGAGCCCTCCAGGGGGACGCCGTTCAACGTCAGCCGTTGGGTGTAGCCGCCCCGCGTAGTGCTGCTGGCCGTGCCGGAGAACTCGCGGCTGTCGGTGCGCTTGAGGTGGGTGTTGGCCAGTACGAGGTAGTGACCGGCATCGTTCAAGGTTACAGCGCCCGTACCCGCGGAGAAGCTCATCGCGCCGGCTGACGCCTCGTCGACCGTGTCGTAGGCTACGGGCACGAAATTGGTGTCGACCGCGCCAAGCGTGTTCGACGACTGCATGACGCGCAGGTAGTCGAGCGTGTCGTCCAGTTTAAGCAGTTGGATGGCGGTATGTCCCGGCTCCACCTGCATCGTCTTGGCGCCGTTGAGGTCGGTTCGGGCAGTGTGCAGCCTGAGGACGCTGTTGCTGCCGGCGGCGACGATGGCGCCGCCGGAGATGACGACTTCCTCCGAACCGTGGTCAGTGCGGATGTAGCCCTGGGCGCGGCCGTAGGGGAAAACGTTTGTGCCTGCCGCGGATTCCAGGCTCAGGTGCGTCACCATTTCGGCGCGGAAGTTGCCGCTGACGTGGTCGACGCGCGTGTTGTAGAGCACGAGGTGCCTGCCGGCGCTCAAGCGCACACCGCGGCCGTCGGCCTCGAGCGCATAGCTGCTCATCGGAGCCGCGACGGTGGTCGTGAACTCGTTCACCAGCGAGGGCGTGGCGCCGTTCTCCGCGGTCAGCGTACGGGCGACGGCGCCCGCATTGTTGTAGACCGCCATGTCGCCCACGTTGGCGAGTGGACCGTCGGATACGGTTGCGGTGAAGGGGTCGATGGCAAGCGACGTCGGATAGTCGCCGCCGTCGCCGACAGTGACCGCGTGCGCAATGTCGAGCGTTTCGACCAGTTCGACCCGGTCGTCATCCTGGGCGCGGTAGAACACGGTAACGGACATTGCGCCGCCGGCGAACGGCACGGCAACGCTGGAAGAGAAGGCAATTCCGTTGGTGCTGACTTCCAGCCCGGCGGGAGCGGTCGCGGAGACGGTGATATTGGATGCCGGCGGGGTGGCCGTCCGCAACCTGTAGCTGTGCGTGTCGTAGCCTTCCATGACGCTGCCGGACGGCGGATCGAGGAAGATACCCGGCGCCGCGTCGGCCGTCTTCCGCAGCACGTAGGCGTTGACGATCGTGGCGGGATCGTTCACCGGCAACCCGTACAGGACCTGGCTGGAGGCGTCCGCCGTAAAGGTGCCGATAGTGTGAGTGACCTGGTTGCGGGCGAACGTCGCGCTTTCGTTGCCGGCGCCGTCCACGGCGTTGTCGCTCCACTTCTGCGTGCGGTCGCCTATGCCGGCGCGCTGGTCGCAAACGAACAACTGGGCCCGATAGGCGGCCCCCGGAACCAGGTCTTCGAGCGTGAGCACCTTGGTCCCGCCGCCGGCGACGGAGTCGAGAATCTCGTTGAAATTCGCGCTGCCCGTGTCATTGGTGAAGAAGGCGGCGTAGGCGGCGTCATATTCGTCCGTCGACATGACTCCCGCCTCTCCGTCGGTGGTGTTGACCGGGCGGTCTTCGAACGGGACGGTTTCGCCGGCGACGTCGACCGACAGGTTCGTCGTGCCCCAGCTCCCGGCATGCACGAGCGTTCCGGTCAGGTCGATATCGCTGACGTTTGTGACCGTTACGGGCGTTTCCCACGTGACCGAAGCCGCCTGCAGCGGTACGGCCGGGGTCAGCCACAGCGTGGCGAAAGCCGCGGCCCAGGCAGAGACGGAAACTCCGCGGGAAACGCCCGGCGCGGCGGTTTGCACGACGGTTTCAAGCAATTTGTGCATCAGGCTATGCTCCGTTTTGTCAGGTAGTAGACTCTGTATCGACAATTCTCACCCCTATGACAGATCCGCGCGGCGAAGCTGTCACGGCCATCTTCCTGACGCAGCTCCGTAGGACGGCGCAGGAGCACCGTCCTACTACGGAGACGCGATCGCGCCGACCGGCAAGATCAGGGACCTGGGTCTGCCCTTTCCCCTTCGTTTCCCTTCGGAGCTGCACGGGGAAGGGCGGGAGCGTGCGCCGGATCGTTAGGCGACAGCCACCGCGCGAGGGCCTCGGCCAGCTTGCGTGGATTGACGGGCTTGGCGACGAAGTCGTCCATGCCGACGTCCAGACACTTCTGGTGGTCCCCTTTCAAAGCGTGGGCCGTCATGGCGATGATGGGAATGTGGCAAGGAGAGACGGCGTGCGCCTCCCTCTCCGTCGCGCGTATTCTCCGCGTCGCCTCGTAGCCGTCCATCCCCGGCATCTGGCAGTCCATCAGCACGGCGTCGTATGGGATCGTCTCCAGCGCCTTCAGGGCCTCTTGGCCGTCGTCAACCACATCGGCCCGGTATCCGAACTTCTGCAGCAGCCGCACGGCCACTTTCTGGTTCACCACGTTGTCTTCGACCACAAGAACCCGGGCCCCGCGGTTCGCTTCGTCCGGGAACGTGTGCCGCGTCACGAGCCGTTTGCCATGCTCGTCCCCATCCGGTTGCCGGGCGTCGCCCAGAATCGCGCACAGGCAGTCGTACAGTCCCGACTGCTTAATCGGTTTCGTCAGGTAGGCGGCGAACCCGACTTGCTTTGCGCGGGCTGCGTCACCGCGCATACCCGCGGAGGTCGCCATCACCAGCAGAACCGTGTCAGCCAGCTCCCGGTCGGCCTTGATGATCCGTCCCAGCGTTTCCCCGTCCATTCCCGGCATCTGCATGTCGAGAATCGCGATGGCGAAGGGATCGGTTTCGTGTGCGGCCTGCCTCAGCAGTGCGAGGGCCTCGTCCGCGTCCCCGGCCTCATTGTGGCGGCACCCCCAGGACTCCAGCAAAACGTTGAACAGGCGCCGGTTCGTGGCGTTGTCGTCCACAACAAGTACGCGCTGGCCGCCCAGACTGATTCCCTCCAGCTCCGGACGGGCAAGCTCCGCGTCGGCCGACCTCTCAAGCAGAACCGTAAACCGGAAAACCGCGCCCGGACCGCCTTCCCCATTGTCACCCTCCGACGACGGCGCGGCAGGGCTCCGCGCGGTGATTTCCCCCCCCATCATCTCCACAAGCCGTCTGGCGATGGCCAATCCCAGACCCGTGCCTCCGAACTTCCGCGCCGCTCCACCATCGACCTGGGAGAACTCCGCGAACACCGACTCCAGCCTGTCCGGCGGGATTCCGGGCCCGGTGTCCGTAACGGTGAACGCGAGCGCGACCTTGTCGTCCCTCTCGTGCGCCACACGCACGTCGATGGCAATCTCGCCGGCCGTCGTGAACTTGACGGCATTGCCGATCACGTTCGTCAGAATCTGTCGCAGCCGGCCTGCGTCTCCCCGCAGACGCCAGGGCACCTTGGGGTCGATGCAGCAAACGTACTCGACGCCCTTCTTGTGTGCTTTGAGCGCGAGCAGATCGTTCATGTCTTCCACCATGGCGCGCAGTTCGAAATCGCCCACCTCGATGTACAGCTTTCCCGCCTCTATTCTGGAAAAGTCCAGGACGTCGTTGATGATCATCAGCAGGGCGTCTCCGCTGCTGCGTACGGTTTCGGCGTACTCCTGTTGAGTGGGTGTCAGCTCGGTGTCCAGAAGCAAGCCGGTCATGCCGATGACTCCGTTCATGGGCGTGCGGATTTCATGGCTCATGTTGGCGAGGAACTGGCTCTTGGCCCGATTGGCCGTTTTTGCCTGGGTCGCCATCTCGGTGGCGCGGGCCGTGGCCTTCTCCAGGTCCTCGTTGGTCCTGCGCAGCTCGGTCGTGCGCTCACGCACTCGCTCCTCCAGCGTTCTCTGGTGCTCTCGCAATTCCGCTTGCGTTCCTTTCTGCTGCTCGTGGAGATCGGAGAAGGCCCCGGCCAGTTGTCCAATCTCGTCGTCGGGCAATGCGGCCGCGTCCACGGCCGTGTCGGAGCGGGCCGCCTCAAGGATCTGCTGAAAAGGCGCAAGGACGACGCGGCGTATGGAAACCGAGATAAGAGGGACCGAGACGAGCAGAACCAACCCGAACACGACCACGTTGATAGGCGATTGGACCGCCGACAGGCGTCGGATCGAATCCAACTCCGCATCCAGGGCTCGCGTGGCGTGGTGATGCAGCTCCCTAAGAGCCATGTCCAATCCGTGCCGTTTGCCCGCGAGAGCTCCAACCTTCCGCTGGAGCGCCACCGAAGGCGCGTCACCCGCACGGATCAGCTCCCGGTAGACGTCGCAGATCTCTCCGGACATCGCCGACAAATAGACTGCCGCCGCCCTTGCGTCGTCTTGAAGCGCCTGGGACAGGCCCGGGCGCGTTGCCAGCGTCATGATGGCTTTGCCGAGGCGCCGTTCCAATTCCGCGGCCTGGTCAATGCGCGAAGCATCGCCCATCACCACGCCGTCCTTGTAATGCGCCTCCAGGACCCTGTGTATTCCGAGCAGCGCTTCGGCTTCGACGGCTGCCGGGTACGCCTGCTTCCAGGCGTATTCGGCCCGTCCCGCCACGCGGCGGTTCAAGACGTAGCCGACTGCCACCGAAACGGCATACCCGGCCAACAGAACCGACAGGCTGAGCCAGATCTTGGTTGCCAGTCTCACGAGGTTAGAAGACGTACGAAGCTTTGACTACGGTCACCAAGCAGTCGTCCTTGACACCGGTCGGGTTCTCGCTGGCGAAAATGCCCGCTGTCCCGGACACGAAATGCTGCTCGGCCTTCAGGATAAGATTGTGCGACACGTCGAAGCGTGAGGACAGGAACACGTCGTGCTCGATCTCTCTCTCGCTTTCGGCCGGCAGCATGCCGCCGTAGTCCTTGGCTTCCCGCAGCTCGAAGTGGGAGTACCCGACGCCGAGGGCCAGCCAGTCGGTGAATCGATAGTCGCCTTTCAGGTATGCGCCCCAGTAGTCCCATTCCGTTTCGACGGGAGGCAGAGCGAGTCCGTTGGGCAACGGAGCGTAGGTGTAAGTGCCGTCGAATCCGCCCCACATATACTCGGAAACCAAGGTCAGGGAGTCTCGCACGTACTCGAGGGACAGGACGGCCAGGATCTGGTCCCTGACCTCACCCTCGTAAGTGGTTGGGAGGGGGAGGAGGGGAGACCGAAAGTTCCCCGCGACAGTGAATTCGCTCCACGACCAGGTTGCTCCGGCCCGCAGCCCCTCGAGCGGCGTGTGCCACGCGAGTGCGGCGGCAACGGCGGCATCCTCGTCGATTGCGGCGACGTCCAGTCCCCGATCCGAAAGCAAGCGTTCGATATCGCGATTGTCCGCGTCCATGTCGCGGGCCCCGCCCTGCAGGCTGTAGGACAAGCCGCCCAGTCCCTCGCGAGCCGCGTATCCCGAAACCGCGCCGGCCCAGGCGGAGTTCAAAGCTCCGCGGAGGTACTCGACGTACACCCCCTGGGGCAGAAGGGCCTCCGTGCGCAGGGAGTCGATGTCACGCGTTTCCCCGTAGAGACCGAAGGGCACTTTGAGCTTTCCCGCGCGCAACACGAGCCAGTCCCGCCAAACGTATTCGGCGCTCGCCCAGTCCAGGTAGACACGGTCCTCCCCGACGCTGCCGTACTCGCGACCGAATGCCTGGGCGCCCAGTGTCACGCTCTGGCCGAGCGTGAAGGCGGCGTTGATTCCGTACTCGCGAAAATCGAATGTGCCGTCGCGACTGTCTTCGATGTAGTTGTTGCGGGTGCTGTAGATGAATCCCTGCGACAGCGTGCCATGGACGTTCACGCCGCCCAGATCGACGGCATGCAGCTCTGAACAGAGGACCCAGAGCGTTGTCCAAATCACTAAAAAGGCCGTGTTCTTCCTCATTTGTCACCCCCCCTGGCAATATGAATGATCTTGACCTGCGAACGTGCGGCCAAATCCATGTCCGCAACGTGGCCCACAGCCCCCTTCTGGGCGGCAACGTAGGCCAGCAACTCCTCTTCCGTCCCGAAGACCTTCGGCATGAGTCCGCGTCCGGCGAACACGATGTTGCGCCAATGCGACCAGAATTGCCGTGGGCTTCTCCCCGTGACTGCCCGCAGGAAGCTCTTCTGCGACGGCGCGGAACCGAGCACGGCGAGGTTGATGCGAGTCCTGTTGGCCCAGTGCCGTTTGCCTCCGAGAAAAATGTCCGCAACGCTGCGGGACGGCAGCGTATCGGCTTCCACTTCGGGATGCACTACCACGCACAGACCCTCGCCCTCCTCCGCTCTCAAGGGCAAGACAGGCCACAGCACAGCGGCGCCGACCGTGAGGGCCAGGGCAAGACGCGGCTTCACCCGCATCGTCCATCGGCATACCTTCATAGTTCAGCCTCCATTTCCATAGATACCGACACCAACCACCATTCCGTCATTTGTTAATAGTAGTGACGACAACGCTCGCAGAACGTGTTCCCGCTGTCAAGAGGACTTGTTGCCGTCCAGTCCGCGGTCTTGGGTCTGACCTCTTGGGTTGTGGGCGTAGCCCGCTTTGTTATACTGCCGGAAAGTGACATCGGGGAGAAGCAATGCGCCTGGTATGCCCATTTGTCGTGATGTCGATTCTGCTGCTGCCGGCGGTATTGCCGTGCCGCGGCGACGTCTACATCAGCGAGTTCATGGCGATCAACGGGGAGACGATCACCAATGCCGCCGGCGAGACCGGCGATTGGATCGAACTTCACAACAACGGTGCGAGCGCGGTTGACCTCGCGGGATGGCACCTGACGGACAACGAGGGCCGGCTCGACAAGTGGGCTTTCCCGGCCACGAACATCGCCGCGGGCGCCTACCTTCTGGTATGGGCGAGCAACAGCGATACGAGCATCGTGTCGAACGAGCTGCACGCCGGCTTCAAGCTCAGCGGCGGCGGCGAGTACCTCGCCCTGGTTGCAGCCGACGGGGTAACCGTCCTGCACGAGTACGCACCCGAGTATCCCCCGCAGGAGGAGGACATCTCCTACGGGATGTGGGCCACCAACCAGCAGCGCTACTTTGCAGTGCCGACTCCCGGCGCCGCCAACGCGGGCGACTTCATCGGCTTCGTGGCCGACACCAGGTTCAGCCGCGACCGCGGGTTCTACAGCAACGCTTTCGACGTCGCGATCACATGCGCCACGACCGGCGCCGTGATCCGCTACACGCTGGACGGGTCGCCGCCGACGGAGACGACGGGCACGGTCTACACCAATCCCATCCACGTCACCGGCACGACGCTGCTGCGGGCCGCCGCTTTCAAGACTGGCTACGAACCAAGCGACGTCGACACGCAAACCTACCTGTTCGTACGCGACGTGCTGAAGCAGGACGGAAACGACCTGCCCCCGTACGCGAACTGGGGACATGCCGGCCCGGACTGGGAGATGGACCCAACCATGACGAATGCCGTCATCGCGGATTCGCGCGGCACGCCGTTTGACCTGGCGGACGCCCTGACGGCAATTCCCGCGGTGTCGCTGGTCACCGACTGGGACAACTGGTGGAGCGGCGATCCGGGTCCCGTGCTGCCCGACGGCGTCACCCCGTGGCAGGGCATCTACGCGGACACGGCCGGCCAAAGCGCGGTGCGCCGACCCGTCTCGATGGAGTTCTTTGCGCCCGACGGCGCAGAGGAATTCGCCGCGAACGGGAGCGTACACGTCGTCGGCGGCGGCATCGGCGGCACAAGCGCCAACCGCTGGAAGACGGACAAGCTGTCGTTGCGCGTGACGTTTCGCGAGGGATTCGGGCCGGCCTCCCTGGACTATCCCGTGTTCGGCGAGGACGCGACGGACGAATACGATACGCTTGTGCTGGACGCGCACATGTGCTGGACCTGGACGCACGCCAAGAGCGCCGGGCAGCGGACGGGGGTCAAGTTCATCCAGGACGCATTCGCCTCCGACCTGCAGAACGCGGCGAGCGGCATGACCTGTGGTCCGCACGCCCGCTTCGTGCACCTCTACCTCAACGGCCTCTACTGGGGCATGTACGAGCTGCACGAACGGCCGGATGAACACTTCGCCTGCGAGTACTTCGGCGGCAACGACGACGACTACGACTCGATCAAGCACCTGTCCAACGATACGAGCGGCACCGACCACGATCACGACGGCGACGGGTACAACGACAACATTACCCACGGCGACGACGACCAGCTCCTCGCCATGCTCCAGCTCTCCCGCCGGAACCTGTCCGTGCAGGCCAACTACGAGGCGGTCGCGGCCATGCTGGATGTCGACCACTTCATCGACTACATGCTGCCGAATTTCTACATCGGCAACAACGACTGGGCTCACAAGAACTGGTACGCCACGCGCAACCGCGTCCATCCCGCCGGCAAGTGGCGCTACCACAGTTGGGACGCCGAACACGTCCTGGAAGCCTCGTTTTCCAATCCGAGCATCCCCGGCGCGCTGAACGTCAACGTGACCGGCAAAGACAACTCCGGCGGACCGTCGGAGGTCCACCAGAACCTGGCCGCCAATGCGGAGTACCGGCTGCTCTTCGCCGATCACATGCACCGGCACTTCTTCAACGGCGGCGCGCTGACACCCGAAACGGCTACGGCCATGTTCCAGGCCCGCGTGGATGAAGTGGAATGGGCTGTGTTGGGCGAAGCCGCGCGCTGGGCCGACAACAGCGAACCGCACCAGTACTCCGAGTGGTACAACCACATGCAGGACCTGCTCGACAACTACTTCCCTTATCGCAGCGACAAGGTGTTCACTCAACTCAAGGCGCGCAATCTGTACCCCGATACTCCCGCGCCGGAACTACTTGTCGACGGAACGCGCCGCCACGGGGGGATGTTTACGGATGGAGAGGCGCTCACGTTCGAGTCGTCCCGGGACGTCTACTACACGCTGGACGGCGGCGACCCGCGTCAACCGGTCACGGGCACGGCGGTCGGCACGCTTCACGACGGTGGTTCGATTGCCCTGGACCACGCCGTGCGCGTCAAGGCCCGCGCCCTCAACGGCGGCGAGTGGAGCGCCCTGACCGAAGCCCTGTTCGTTCCCGAAACGCCGTGCGCGCCGCGGATCACCGAGGTCATGCACCATCCCCGCCCTCCTGCCGGACCGGAGACAAACGCGACGCAGTATGCTTCCGACTTCGAGTTCATCGAAATCTGCAATACGGGCGCGCAGACCGTCGGCCTGGCGGGATACACCTTTACGGACGGGATCCGTTTCGACTTCTCCGGCTCTTCGACGTCAACGCTCGCACCGGGCGAATACGCGGTCATCGTGAGAGATATCGCCGCCTTCTCCAACCGCTATCCGCACGCAACCGCGCGGGTCATCGGTCAATACCAACGCCTGTATTCGTTCCCCGTGACCGGCCTGTCCGACGGCGGCGAACAGATTCAACTGGCGGACGGCGCCGGGCGCGTGGTCGCGTCGTTCGACTACGGTGACGGTCGCGACTGGCCGACGGCCGCCGACGGCGCGGGACACTCCCTTGTGCCGCTGGTGCTGACCAACCAGGCCGCCGGGCTGCTGGACTACGGCGGCAACTGGCGGGCGAGCGTGTTCCTTGACGGATCGCCCGGGGAAGCCAACGCGGAGTCCGTAGCGTCGGTTGTCATCAACGAGATCGGCGCGCACACGGATACGGGTCTGGACCCGCCCGACGATTCGGACGACTGGATCGAGCTCTACAACCCGCTTGACGTGGAGGTCCGGCTGGACGACTGGTATCTGAGCGACAGCTCCGGCGACTTGCGGAAGTACCGGTTCCCTACCGGCGCCACGATTGCGGCCCAAGGCTACCTGTTCGTCTGCGAGTGCAAGGACTTCCACACGAACCGCGTCAACGGAACCGGATTCGGCCTGGACAAGGCCGGCGAGAGCGTTTTTCTCTCGTACCTGCCCGGCAACGGCACGGACCGCGTCGTGGATGCCGTGCGGTTCGAGGGGCAGGAGAACGACGCATCGTGGGGCAGGTATCCCGATGGCGGGCAGCATTGGTTTACCCTCACGCCGACGACCAATGCTCCGAACGGCATGCCCGCACAGGGCGTGATCATCGGCGAAATCATGTACAATCCGCCCGGCACGGACGCCGGCCGCCTGCAGTTTGTGGAGCTGTACAACGCAGCGCCGACGAATGTCCCGCTGTGGACTTCCGCGGGTCCCTGGCGGCTGAACGGGGTCGACTACACGTTTCCCGCGAGCACCATCTTCACGGCCGGCACGTACATCGCAATTGTGAGCTTCGATCCCGCAACGAACGCCGCCGCACGGGACACCTTTCTGTCGGCCTACGGCCCCGTGGACATGGGCAGCCGTCTGCTGGGCCCGTTCGACGGAAGCGTCGCCAACGACGGCGAGCGGCTCGCCCTGGAACGGCCGCAAGCGCCGGACTTTCCGGGAGACGGTGTCTCGTGGGTCATCGTGGACGAGGTCATATACTCGGATTGCCACCCGTGGCCTGACGGCGCGGACGGGGACGGGGGTGTGCTGGCGCGACGGAGCACGAGCGGCAGCGGCAACGACCCGGCCAACTGGAGCCTTGACACTGCGCCGACTCCGGGTGGTGCGCCGCGCGCGGTCAGTCTGAGCTATCCACCCAATGATGTTGCGCTGTTCGCACCTTTCAGCGATCCGCTCGCGGTCGCCGTAAACGGAATAGTCGTTGCCGGTGTGAGCAATGTCAGCTTCTTCGTCAACGGGACCCTGGTCCACACGGCTGTGACCGAACCGTACGAGTACGCGGCCGGCCTTCCCGCGGTTGAAGGCACCGTCGATGTCTTCGCTGTCTTGATCGATGCAAGCGGTGTGGCGCACACGTCCCGTACGCACAGCGTCACGGTGTACGGGCCTCCTCCGGACCGCAACATCCAGAAGCTGAACGTGCGCTTCACGGGACACGCCGGCACGGAGACGCTGGTGGACTTCCCCGCGCTTGTCAGGCTGGGACCGCAGATCGAGGGTTTCTCATATGCACAGTTCGCATCGCCCCACGGCGACGATCTGCGTTTCACGGATGCGGCTGAAGTCAGTTCCGTGCCGTACGAAGTCGAGGAGTGGAACACGAGCGGTGTATCGACGATCTGGGTGCGTATCCCGGAGCTGCCGCCGGACGGCACGAACATCTGTGCGTTCTGGGGCGATGCAGGTCTTGCAACGCCTCCGCCCTACACGACGAACGGTGCCGTATGGTCGGCCGGCTACGCCGGTGTCTGGCACCTGTCCGGTGCGTCTACTGACTCGGTAGGCGGAATCGGCCTGGCGGACCACGGGTCCGGCGCCATTGCCGGTGTTGCCGGAGGTGCGCGTGATCTCGACGGCACGGCAGCCTATCTCGAGCCGGGGCTCGGCGCCGGCTGGTACGGCGGCAACCAGGGGGCAATGACGGTCAGCGTCTGGGCCAACAGTTCGGTACGCCACGACGGTACCGTGTTTGGCGCAGCTTCGGCGGAAGGGCTCCTGTCGATCCGTTCCGACCTAGCCGGCCGATTCATCACGTGGCGCTACCACGCTCCCGGAGCGTTCGATCCGGCCTTGTCGCGTTCGCTGGGCACGTGGGATTGCCTGGCCATGTCGTTGGCCGGAGGACAGGCAACGCCATATTTCAACGGCGGCGCAGTAACCGCGCCCCAGGCATTCAACCCCCTGGCACTGAGCGCGGCGCCGTTGCTGGGCGCCCTGAACTCGAGCGGACCGGCGGACTTCTTCAACGGCAACGTTGACGAGCTGCGGCTTTCCACGGTGGCGCGGTCGGCGGACTGGTTGTGGGCGGAGTACCAGACGATCGCGGAACACGAGGCCTTCACCAGCTACGACTTCCTTTCGACATACGCGCGGGACGCGGACGGCGACACCTTGCCGGACCGGTGGGAGGTCGAGGAATTCGGCGCCACGAACACGGTGGGCGGCGGAGCGGCAGAGGATTGGGACGGCGACGGCTCCCCCAACGGCGACGAATTCGTGGCCGGCACGGATCCGGCGAGAGAGACCGACTTCTTTGCCGTCACGGTTGCTCTGACGAACGGCGAATGTGTCGTGGCCTATCCTACGGTTCCGGCCGGCCCCGAGGCGGACGGGCGCACACGGATTTACGGACTGCAGAGCAGCAGCAACCTTCTCCCGGGCGCGTGGCAACCCCTCCCGCACCACCGCGACCTCCCCGCAACGGGCGCCTGGAACGCCTACACGTCCCCTGTCAACGAGCGCCTGTTCTACAGGGGAGAAGTGCGGCTGGAGTAGAGGGCAACTGCTCAGACAACCTTTGCCTCGAATGTGCACACACTGCGCTCGTCCCGTCACAATAACTCACTCACCATGTTGCTGCATCAAACAGCCTCTTTTGTTCGGCTCGACTTCGCCGGTTGTGGATTCGGCGCAAACGTAGGTCCGATTTGTAATCGGACCCAACCCCGCTCAGACGTGGCGTCCCCCGTCATTTGAACCTGGAAAGAGCAGTTGGGCTACCTCTACGGGGAGATTAGGGCGAAAGATTCGTGCTAAAAGCGAATACGCATAAACAACTGTTGTTCAATGCGTTGCGAGTCATGGCGTCAACTGCGGAGCAGTTGAACTGCCGGATATAGGTTGAAACACCGTGCGTGGATTGGGTCCGATTACAAATCGGACCTACGTTTGCCGCGCATGCGTCACAACGCGGTAGATAACCACCAATCGTAGGTCGTTTCACGTGGGAAGGTGTCACCGACGATTCCGAGATGACTTCGGAATCCTGCGTTCCAGCCCCGATGCGGTGTGGTGCACGTTGCCGAAGCGGGCGGGCCACTCGCGGCTTCTGAGTTGTTTGACGGTTTCCCGGGCAGCGGGCCACTGCTTTTCGTGTATCTGCGCTTCGGCGAGCTTGATCAAGCCGGTCGGCTCGAGTGCGCGCACGCGGACAACCTGGCGCCAGTGATGGATCGCTTCCTGCCAGCGCCCCTGCTTCTGACGAATCCCCGCCAGCATGGTGTGGCTTTCGGATTCGTTGGGCAGCATTTCCGCGATGCTGAGATAGGCGCGCTCGGACTCGGCGGCGTTGTCGACCTGCTTGTAGCGGTCGCCGAGGTCGCGGTAGAGATCGATGTCACGACGCGAAAGATCGACCGAGGCCAGCAGGCGGTCGATGGCGCCCTGCTTGTCGTTCATGCGATCGTAGGCCTGGACCAGTAACTTGTGGGCCTCGCCGTCATTGGGCTGATTCTCGACCGCCAGGCACAGGTGACGGATGGCCTCCTTGTAGTTGCGCTTGTCGAGATAGACCTTCCCCAGCGCCTTGCGCACGATGGGGTTCTCCAGACCCGTCTTTGCCGTCTGCCTGTCGAGGTGGGCGGCGTAGTCGTCCAGGTCGTGCGCTCCGGCCAACACCCGCTGCAGATTGCCGACCGCGGCGCTCCGGTTGCGCTGCGTCCGACCCCAGACGACAATTGCGCCGCAGGCCGCATCCACGGCCTTGACGGTCTGCTTGAGACCGAGATGCGCCTGGCCGAGATAGCGGTAGTATTCGGAGAGGGTGCCGTCGCCGCCACGCCGCCGGCCATGCGTGCGCTTGCGCAGCGGTATGAGCTCGTCGTAGTACTTGACGGACTCCGTGTAGAGCTGCGTGTTCAGACAGGCGCGCGCCAGCGCCGCCATGTTGTTCTCCGTCCAGCGTCCCCCGGCATGGAAATGCTCGTCCGCCGTCGCCAGTGTCGCGCGCAGCTTGTCCGGCTTGGCGGTCTTGAACCAGGCCATCATCAGGCGCGTGCGATGGTGGATGGCGTGCGGCTGGCTCTCGATCAGATCGTTGAGGATTCGCACCGACTCCGCATAGCGGCCGCGTTTGTGCAGGTAGTCGACCAGCTTGGACTTGGCGGAATCGTTGAGGATCTGCCGGTCGTAGGCGTCGAGCAGCATCTCGATTGCGCGGCTGTGCTCGTCGAGCCCGTCCCACAGGTACTCGGCCACTCGCGCGACCGTGGCCCCGGAGCCGCGGTGTTCGCGCCATACCTCCTCGGCAACCTGCTTGAACACGTGGGCCTTCTCCTTCCAGAAGTAGCTGTGGTTGTTGTGGTAGATGTAGCGGTGTCCGTAGTAGTGGTGGTGGACCCAGACCAGGTCGCGGCGCAGCTCGCGCTTGACGATGTTCAACAGGCGCGTTTCAAGTGCCTCGCCAACCTTCTTGGCCTCGTGCCGCCAATGGGCGAGGCTGGAGGCGTGCCGATGCCAACCGGAGTTGTACCGTTGCGTGCGTAGCCACTCCGGTTCCTGTTCCAGCCGTTCGACGAGAAACTCCAGCCCAATCAGCGCCCCGAGCAGATCGTGCACGGTCCCGGCGACGTTCCGGATCTTGTTGTGGTAGTGGTTGCGGTCGGTCTGGCGGCCGAGGAACCGCGGAAACACCTCGAACGCGAAAGCGCGCAGCTCGTCGATAGCAAGTCCCGCACGCTTGGACTCCCGGAAGAAGCGGCAGGCGATATCGACGACCGCGTTGCCGTGGTTGCGATCGGGCAACGACAACTCCTTGACGATCATGTCATAGACCGCACCGTACAACGTCTTGCCCGTTCCCAGCGACACGCTGCTTTTGGCGGTGATGGTACGCACGTAGAGGTCGAGCAGCCTGCGGGTCAGCCAGTAATCCTGCTGCCGGTTGGCGGGACGCTTGCGTTCTTCCAGGAGCCAGGTTTCTCCCCTGGCAAAGCGTTTGCGCTGTTCCAGGTAGGAGATGTAGACGTCCGCCGCCGTGTTCGCCGTGGCGGGCAACACGCCGTCCCGCAATGCGCGATATGCGTCCAGGGCCGACTCAAGCAGGTCGATGGCCTGCTCGTGCCGGCTGTAGGCCCAGAGCGTTTCGGCGTAGCGGCGAGCAATGAAAAGCCGATCCTCGTCCGGCTCGGTCTCGCATCCATGCAACTCTTTGAGCTGTCGGAGCTGTTCGGCCTCCAGTGACGGGCGGGCGATTTTACCGAGCGAGGCCAGCAAGTCGGCCATCAACCGCCGCTCGCCCGGTTGCCAGTCTCCCTTGAACGCGCGTTTCATGGCCGCCAGCGCCGCACTCTCGTGCGGTCCCGGCTGATTGATGAGCTCGGCGGCGCGCCGCCGGATCTGCGCTTCGAGCAAATCGAGCGCGCGGCGATCGACCGGTGTTTGCGCGTCGGCGCGAACCGTCTCCAGGTGCGCGGCGATATCGTCCACCGTGGCTTCGTCGCGCAGTTCTTTCAGGACGCGGTACGAGTGCCGAATGTACGGATAGACCTGTTGGACCGAGTGCCCGAGCATGCCTTCCGGCAGGCAGGTCAGCAGACGGAAATCGCGCGTGTGCCGGTAGAAGTCGGCCAGGCGATACAGGTAGTTGTGCGGGTGCCGCGCCTTGCGAAACAGGGCAACGAAGATGCGGCGCACTTCCGGGTCGAGCTCTTCGGGAACGGAGCTGTCCGAGCGCTGCCACGGGCGCAGGTACGTGTGGATCCTGTTCGAGAGTTCGTGTTCCTGCATCCACTCCAGGGCCTCGACCAACGCCGCCTCGTGCGCCTTGCGCCGATCCAGCACCATGAGCCAGTCGGCCATCGTGCGCAGCTCGCGCGGACCGAGCATCTCAGTTTCTTTCAGCACTTCGAAGTGGGCCAGGGCATCTTCGATCCGGTTCTGTTCGGCCATCAGGTAGCCCAGTGCGCGGCGCCAGGTGGGGTCAGGGCGCTTGGGATCGAGCCAGGCCGTCAGCGTGCGCTCGAGCGGCTTGACCTCGTCGCGCGCGACGAGCAGGCGGTACTTCTGGTACTTCCAGTACGCGCCGCGGTCGACGGCGTCATCCGCGGGCGCGGCCTTCTGAGTTACGGCCAGAGCCCGGTCGATGTAGCCCGTGACGCTCTCGACCAGTTTGGCGTCGGCCGACCGCCGCGCCGCCAGACAACAGAGGGTGCTCAGGCAACGGTCGTAGAAGTGCGCATCCATAACGGTGAGAGCGGGCAGCTCGTCGGCGTCGGCCGCCTTCGCGTCCGACAGCACCGCATCGGCCGGGACCCAGGGCTCGCGCGGCATGAGCCGCCGACACTCCGCCGCAATCGCGGCCGGGTCTTTCTTGAGCTTCATTTCCAACGTCACCCGCTCCATCTTCAGCCAGCGGTGCAACACTTCTTCCCGGTGCTCCAACTCCTCGATCAGGCGCGCAGCCAGACCTTCCATGGCTTTGGCACGGACCTGCTTGCGCTCGGCGGCCAGCTCCTGGCGAGTCATCTTGCCGCGCTCTTCCGAAGACGCCGCCAGCGCTTCCTGCCGCTTGGCAAGCATGGCGTCGACCAGGTGGTACAGCGCGGGGACCAGGGCCCGGACCCCGATCGGCTCGACCTCCGCATCGTTCTGCCGCGGCCACAATGCGAACACCTCGGTCTCCAGCTCCTCTGTCCACGGCCGACTCAGCAGCTCGTTGTAGAGACGGCTGATATACGCTTGCCGGTGCACTTCCGGGCCTTCCTTGATCTGGCGTCGCAGGAAACGCGGTACGCCCTTCTCGCGGTCCGACTTGTACAGCACCGTGACCAATGCCTGGCCGAGTCCGTGACGAACGGCAGCGTCCGTTTCGGCTTCCCAGCGCGCTTGGAGGCGTGAGGCCACCTCGGGCCAGATCTCGTCGTCGACCTTGGGGTCGTCGCGCGACACCCACGCGATCAAGCGGCTCAGCCGCGACGGATCGAGGGAGGCGGCCTCCTTCACCAAAACGGTGGTAAAGTGCTGCCTGAGCCTGCGCGCCTGGTCGGTCGACACAAACTGGTGATGCTGCATGATCTGGTTGTCCATCGACCGGTCGTACTCGGAATGGAACATCACCTTGGCGGTTTCGGCGAGCAGATCGTACCAACGCGGATCGATGATGCTGTTGTACATGTTGTAGCCCTGCCCGATGGCCGAACGCACGGCGGCCTGCATGCGGATCGTGACGGCGAGCTCGTCCTCCGTGCGCGACGCCGTCTCTTTCGCGGCGGCCCGCGCCTTGGCCTCGAGGTCCAGGCCCGCGCGAATCCACGCTTCGATGGTGGCGTGAGCGCGGGCCGTCTTGTTGGCGCGGAAGAGGGCGGTCAGGTGGTACTGATGAGGAGTCGACGAGGTCGGGTCCTCGGCAATCCAGGCCTCCGTGAACTCCAACCAGTCGGGCGCCGTGACCAGGTTCATCAGCGTGCCGGCGACGCCGGAACGGATGCTGTTGCGTTCCCGGCGTGTCCAACGTTTGCGGTCGGCCAGCAACGCGGCCAGCCGTTTGCGCGCCTCCCGCACGTCGCCGTGGCTCAGCAGCGCGGTCAGATACCGGGTATGGAGGTACACGTCGTCGGGGTAGGCCGTGGTCAGTTCCTCCCGCACCTCGAGCGCTTCTTCCCGGCGCCCGGCGTTATCGAGCAAGTCCGCCCGGCTTCCGAGCCAGGTCTTCGGGCCCATGAGAAACTCCTCCTGCCGCTCGTACACCGGCCGCAGCCGCTCGAGCAACGCCAACCGCTCGTTGGTTTGCCCGCAACGCGCCAACTGGCCCAGCAGGAGGTTCGCAAGGCAGAGGTCGTCGGTCGCTCCCGCTTTGAGCAGCTCCTCGGCGACCGCGGTGATCCGCCCGCGCGCTTCCTCCTGGCGCCGCCTGAGCAGCAACATCTCCATGTCCAGCCAGCGCGTTCCGGGTTTGTCGGCTACCAGCTTGCGCGCCTCGGCCCACTGCTCCGCGGTCCGGTCGTGCTGTCCCAGCCCGACGAAGCGCGAGACGTGGACCAGCTGGTCTTCGAGCGTCATCTCCGCGGTACCGGCTTCGGCCAGGCTGGGCAGCGGGTGGTTCAGGAGGATGGCATCCTTGACGGCGCCCATTTCTTTGGCGATGCGCATGTTGAGCGCGTCGTCCGCCACTTCCCGAACGGTCAGGCGGACTGTCGCGGTTTGCTTGCCGTCCGCATTGAGATGCTCCACGCGGGTGGCCCACCAGCAGCCGGCAGCCTGGACGAAGCCGGCGAAGGCCTGCCGCGACTGCAGCTTGCCGTCACGGTGGGTTTCGTAGCCGATGACTACCTTTTTCGCGGCATCGATCAGGAGCCGTAGCTCGTAGCCGCGGTTGGCCGGGTAGCTCAGCACGAGAAGCCGCGTGTCGTTCTCCCGCTTCTCTATCCGCGCTTCGTAGGACGCGTACGACACCGCCAGGTTCGAGAACGAGAAGTCGTTATAGCCGGACAGCCCTATGAGCCGCAGATGGGAGTCCGTCTTGTGCGCGGAGCGTTGGCGTCCCAGCTTGGCAACCAGGTTCGCGATACCCCTCTTCTCGCCGTTGTACCAGCTCAAGCTGCGGTCTCCGCCCGCCCGGTGGTGTCGAGTGAGCCAGGTCCGAGGCGAATAGAGGGCCGTGAACGTCCTGCGGCCGGTCCGGCGGTCGCGCCTGGGATCGCGAGAAGTGTAGACGGCCTCCAGCTCGAGCCCCCCGTTCATCTTGTCCAGGGCCGGCTGGCGGACCAGGCTCTCGACCAGCTCGATCGCTTCAGCCGGCCACGTAGAAGTCTCCGGCGTCCGGGGAATGCTCGGCGGGCCGGGCACGCTTGGAAACCAGCGCGTGACCCAGTCGGGGTCTTGGGGCCACCGCACCCCTGCGCCGCCACCGCCGATTCCGGGGCGCAGCCACGAGCCGCCCGAGGCCACGGCGTTCTGCCGGAACTGCTGTCCGCCGACACGGTAGCTGTATCCCGCGTAGTAGGACGACGATCGTGAGGGAGCGCCTCTCAAGTAGGCCTGCTTCTTACGGGTGCGCTTGCCGACTTCTCGGGACTCCATCTCCGCCATGGGCTCGTGAAGAGCGTCCTCTTTCATGGCTAGATTCTCTTCGTCACTTTCGAAGTAGTCGTCCAGACCCTCGGCATCGTCGCCGAACCCCAGGTCCTCGATCATGTCGAGCCGCCGTCTGTCGGACCGGTCACCCTCCGCACCGGATTGGTCCATGGTAGACGAAAAACTGTCCAACTCTCTGAAGCGGCCGGAGATGGGGTAGGCCCCGTCCCTGCCGACAGGGCGGAGCACGCCCGACTCGAGCCATCCCGAGACATACCGACCGCCGGACCCGTGCGGCTGAACGGCGGGCAGTTGACGCCCCAGTCCCAGCAGCTCGCGCAGGAGCCGGCGGCGCAGGTCGAGCCGCCATTCGCCCGCCAGGCGCATCTGCTTGCGGCGCAGCTCGTAGGTCGCGGCGTCACGGCCTTCGGCGAAGAACTTCTGGCCGTCGCGCACGCGAAAGCGGCGCTTCACGCCAAAACGCTCACGGTCCTCGTCGCTTTCCAGCACGAGGAACGAGGTGTAGGGCGTCATGATGTTGTACTCTTCGGACAGGGCAATGACGTCGGCCTTGATCTCCGGCGTGCGTCCCTGGCCGAGCAGCTCGTCCAGATGCATCCTGGCCCAGAGCCGCGGGACAAACGAGTTGCCGGACTCCGCATCCTTGAGCGTTGCCGGCGCCTCGTAGCTCACGCTCTTGCCGTCGAGCTCGCCGCTGACGACCACCTTGCCTTTCCGGTCGCGTCCTTCCGGCAGGTAGCGGCCGAGCACGATCTGTTGCCGGCCGGCCGGGAGGTTGGGAAGGACGTCGGGGTAAACGCGCGCCGCGCGCATGCCGTCGAACCGCACCTGCATGTTGCGCATGCCCGGCCGGGTCAACTCCTCGAGCAGGGTGACGGCGCCCGTGCGCGCCGGACTCTTGCCTTCCAGGCGGCGGAACGAGCCGCCACCGCACGCGGCCAGCGCCTTGAGAACAACCGGCTCGAAGCTGCTGCCGGTAGCCACGGCATGCACGGTCGCCGACGCGTCGGAGTCGGTGTAGATCCGCTTGATCGCATTGGCGGTCGCTACCGGGTCGGCGTCACCCGAGGTGTCGATGCAGTCGCCGACGTAGATGACCTGCGTGCGCTCCCCCGCCCTGGCGAGGACTTCGCTCAGCGTCTTGCGCAGATCGGTCCAGCCGAGCGAAACGCGCCGCGCCAGGAAGTCGCGCACGTCGCCGATCGTCTCGTCCGTCGCCGCCTGCGCGCCCGCCTCCGGCGCGTACCACGTACACTCCGCGTCGAGGCACGCCAGGCGAAAACGGTCCTTGCTGCCCAGCGAGCCCAGCAGGTGGGCAATGAACCGGTCCTGGGTCTTGCGTTGTTCGCGGTCCATGGAAGCCGACGTGTCGGCCGCGACGATCAGGTCCAGCGGCGCCCCATCGCCGATCAGCGGCCGTCCGGCGGGCCCCTTGTCGGCCGGATTGACCAGCAGCAGGAAGTAGCCGTCGTCACCGCGCCGGTGCGGAACGAGCGTGACGGGGTTTTCGTGCTGGTCCACGCCGATCTCGACCTCGAAATCGCTGCCCGGCGTGTATTCCTCGGCCGAGAACTCTACCTGGGCCGAGTGCGCCGTTTTCGAGACGCGCGCGTTGTGGGTGGGGCAGGCGACCTTGTCGATCGGCAGCGCCGAATGAACGCGCACGTTGAGGGCCAGCTCGCGCAGGGGGCGCTGCTTGAGCATCTCCGACTGCAGCGCGTAGCTGTAGCGGTATTGACCGCCGTCCATGGGCAGCACCTGGGTGTAAGTGATCTTGATGCGTTTCTCAGAGTGGGCAAAGATCGGGAACACACGCGCCTTGAAAATATTGCCGCCGGTCCACTCCAGCAACCCCGGGTCGCGCCGTTCGCGCAGGATGGTTTCGTAGATCTCGCGGGCGCGCTGTTTCTCGACTACGTCGGCTTCGACCAGCTCGTCGCCGATCCACATGCCGAACCCCGAGATCGACGCGTCCTGGGGCAGCGGGAAGTAGAACACGCCTTCCAGCCGGCCGCTGGTGTGGTTGACGAACGACTCCTCGATGACGGTGCGCGCGATCTGGTCGCGGATGTCGACGGTGACCTTGTGGTAGCCGAGCGTCAGCGGCAGGTTGCGTCCTTCGACGTTGGCCACCAGGGAACCCATCGACTCGTGGGTGACGGTTCCCTTGAAGTACTTCAGCCAATTCGGCTCGTGCTCCAGGGTCTCGACGGTATCGTCCGCCGCGCGCCACACGACCGTTCCGCGCGGCTTCTCACGGCGCTCGCCGGGCAGGATCACGGTCAACGCGCTCTTCTCCGCGGGGGTGACTTCGGCCTCGCCGCGAATCAGCTTGAGCGTGTTGGCATCGACCAACTCCAGCAAGCTGCCCGGCCCGGCGATCACCTTGTCACGGTTCGCGAGACGAAGCTGGACGGCGTTGGCGCCGCGCGGATCGGTCCGCACCCAGTCGCCCTTCTGCACCAGGAACCCGGTTTCCACGGGAGTCCAGCGTTCGCGCGCGGCCGGACGCAGCGAGCATACCCCCTGGCAATCGACAACCTTGGCGGGATAGGCGATCTTGAGCGACTTGCGGCCTGGGCGATCGCCACAGAGAACAAACGGCAACAGGCAAACGGCGAACACCAACCAGCTTGAACGTTTCATGAGGGCCCCTTTCATGAGCGTGCGTGTGCAACATGTCTTTCTTCTTCTACGATAAGACGTACGCCGGGACGAGTTTGTTCCGGGTTTCGGGACTATTCGAGACAGAAACGTAGGACCGCTGTCCGTTTCCTGCTCGTTCGCTGGCGGAAAGACCGGGCGCACCTGCGGTCTACTGCACTTGCAGAGCGGCCCCGCCGGGACAAGCCCTGTCCTTCATACACAAAAGCCATCATTGCGCCTCTCAGCAGACGACCTGTCATCCCGAGCGCAGCGCAGCGGAGCCGAGGGATCTCAGGAACTGGAAACCACTCCGGACGTGATCCCGAATCTCGAGATCGCTCGGCAACCGAAGTGATACGCTTGAGACGCGCGTCATCAGTGGGCCGGATTTGCAATCCGGCCGAGAGAGAATGGAGCATACCAAGAGAATTGTCTGACCCTGGTCCGGTCATTCTCGACAACATGCTCAACTCTCTCCCGCGGCCGGATTGCAAATCCGGCCCACCGAAGAAGCGCCCGCTCAATCCTCGATCCGCAGCTTGAACTCGTCCGAGTTGGCCTTCAGCTCGGGGGCGTACATGGCGTGGGCCTTGGTTGGGAGGGCGCTGAAGCGGCCGGGGATTTCGGCGCGGACGCGGTAGGCCATGCTGTGCTTGCCGCGCGCCAGCCAGCGCACGAAGAAGGCCACGCGCTCGTCGCGGAACTCAACGTAGGCGCCCATACCGTCGTTGTGCTTGTAGCCGCTGCGCACGTCGACCGGTTCGCAACCGGCCGCCTTCATGTCCTCGAAGACGATGTACTCGTAGTCGTTCTTGCTGGCGATTTCGAGCTCGATTTCGAGCAGATCGCCGCTCTTGAGCACGGCGTCGTTGTCCAGCAGTTCGCGCTCGTACTTCTCGACCTTCCGGTCCAACACCTGGCCGCGTGAACCGGCCGCCTTGATCGACTTGTCGACCCGTTTCAGACGATAGACCTTGCGCTCGACCTTGATTTCCAGGCCGGCCTTGGTGATGAAGTCCTCGAGCGTGAAGTTGGTCAGGTAGGCGTTGAAATAGACGGGGCCCTTGCCCTTGCGCCGGAGCTCGACCTTGTGGTCGCCGGAAGTAACGGACTTGCCCGTCAGAACGAGCTTGTTGTCGAACGAGAACAGGTTGTCGGAGTCGATCTTGACCGTCTTCCGCACCTGTCCGTCCAGGAGCACCTCCACGGTCATGTCCGGCTTGTCCTCCTCGCTGGCGCGCATGAAGTCGGCCAGGGCCTCGACGCAGATCGCCGTGTCGCGCGTGGAGTTCCAGTAGGTGGCGTGCTTGCGGTTGTTCAGGAGGTACTTCACCAGCCCGGCGGCCTTGTCGCTCTTGGGGTCGACCGCGGCGAGAAGCTTGAGGTAGTAGGCGTGCGCCTCGTACTCGCTGCCGTACCAGTACCACCAGTATCTCCCGTTCGGCAGGTTCAGCCAGGCGCTCTGGTTCTCGTCGTCCTCGACCAGGAACTGCTCGATGTTGCGCTGCAGCATGGCGGCCTTTTCCTTGTCGCCCTGCTTGTGCAGCGCCAGCGCGAGCATGGCCTTGGCGTAGACGGCCAGGTTGTTGCGGTCGCGGTAGAGATAGTCGCGCATCTCCGCGTTGCGGTGGTCGGCGTCGTTCAAAACCATGTAGACAAAGGCGTCGAGGTTGTCGGCGCTGCTCTTCCACGGTTTCTTGCGCTTGGGAGCGTTCCTGATTTTGCGCGTCTGATCCTTCTCGTAGCGTTCAAGCCACTTGACCCCGCGCTCGAGCATGCCGGGAATGAGGGCGACGTCGTTTTCCCGCGCGACCTGCAACCCGTGCACAACGTAGGCCGTGGTGTGCGGATAGGACCGCTCGTGGTAGCCGGAAAACCAACCCCAGCCACCGTCGGAGAGCTGCATGCTGGCCAGGCGCCTGATGCCGGCCTTGACCATCTCGCGCACCTCTTCTTCGTCAAAGACAGGGTTGTGCGGATAGCGCCTCCATTGGGCGGCGCGTTCCTTGTCGTCGCCGATTTCCTGCGCGTTGAGGTTGGTACGCTTGTCGCGAATGGACGTCAGGTCGAGCCCCATGTCCATCAGGATCTTCTGCGTCATAACCGTCGGCAGGAAACGGTTCAGCGTCTGTTCGGTGCATCCGTAGGGATAGCCGACCAGGTAAGGCAGGGCGTCGATGCAGGCGCCGGCCAGCGTCGGCGAGTAGCGCACCTCAAGGCGGCTCTGCTCGATGCGGCGCTCGGCCGGCACGGAGAAGGCCACGGCGGCCTCGTTGCCGTCCGGCCTGATCACGCCGCAGAAGGACTCCATCTTCAGCATGCCGTGCACGTAGACCGGGAAACGCATCTCCATTGCGTCGGACTCTTCGTCCGTGAGGGCCTTCATGCGGACCACGGCCTCGCCTTCGCGCATAACCTTGACACGCCAGTCGACGCGCTTCTCGTCGTCGGCCCCGACCTGCACGACTTGCGCGGGGTCGCCGACGAGCTCCAGGCAGCCGCCGTCCACTTCCAGAACGGCGCGCACGCTCTTGGGGTTCTCGAGGTAGTTGTGGATGTTCGCGGAGAGGACGACTTCGTCCTTTTCCACGAAGAAACGCGGCGCCTGCAGACGCAGCAGGAGGTTCTTGGTCGTGACAACTTCGGTCGTTCCTTCGCCGACCTTCGTGCCGTGGCCCATGGCCCAGGTGCGCACCTTCCAGCCGGTCAGGTTCTCCGGCATGTCGAAGGAGACCTCGGCCATGCCCGAGGCGTCCGTCTCGAGCGCCCCGGCCCAGAAGGCGGTGTCCGCGAACTTCGTGCGCACGGTCGGTTCGACGGCGGCGGCAGCACCGCCCCCACCCTGTCCCGGCAGCGCCATTTCGGCGTCGCAGCTCTCCTCCAACGCCACGGCGGCGCCGGCCTCTCTGGCCGCCATGGGGGCGGGGGCGCACTTCAGCACTGCTTCGGCCCTGCCGTTCGCCATCATTCCTCCCACTCCACCCCGCAGCAGCGCGCGCGCCTTGCCGAAGAAACCCTTGGCTTTGACGCCGGATTGGGGGCTCAGGCCGTTGGCGAGCTGGTCGGCGATCATGTGGCCGAAAACGCCGATGTTCTTCATCATTTCATCCGGCACGGTGTGCAGGCAGGCGAAGTACCGGCCGGCGTTGGATTCGCCGGCGGGGTTGTGCCGCCGCCGCCATTTCCAGAAGAACTCGCGGATACCGGGAATGTTCGACCCGCCCGAGATGTACTCGACGGCGCGGTCGTACACGCACATCGCCAGGGAGCCGACGAAAGGCTTGCCCCGCAGGTCGGTCAGCTTGACCCGCACGCTGGCATGTTCGCCCGGCTTGTACTTCTCGGCCGACGGCAGCACCTCGACGTTGACCACGCGCTTCTCGGGCGGCACGACGATCTCACGCGTTGCGGTGTATACTTTGCCGCCGCTGACGGTCACGGCCTCGACAAAGAAGTTGGGCATGTCCTTCTTCGTTACGGCGAGCTCCTCGACCGTGCACTTGCCCTTGACGCGGATTATCTTCGGCTCGAGGTACATGCCGTTGGTCGGCCGCACAAAGAGCAGCACGGTGCTGTCCGCCTGGGCCGTGTTGATTACGAGGTCGACCGTCTCCCCCGGCGCGTATTCGCGCTTCTCGGGCACGACTTCGATTTCGTCGAAACGGAATTCCTTGCCGTCGAACCCTTCGCCGCGGACCACGAACACGTAGCCGCCCTCGATTTCGTGTCCGGCGGAGTCCGTAACGCGGTAGGAGAGGCGATACTGCCCCGGTTCGGACGCCTTCATCTGCAGCTCGGAGCGTCCTTCGTCGTTGGTGTCCAGCTTCCACTCCCGGGCCACGGTTTCGATCGGTTCGCCGTCCTTGTACGACAGGCGCAGGAGACGCAGCAGCCCTTTGCCCTGTACGGGCTTGCTGTCGAGCCGCCGGGCGGAGAACGACGCGCGGATGACGTCGCCCGCGCGGTAGTGGCCGCGATCGACCCACGCATACACCTTGAACGGCTCGCGCGCTACAAGAACCGTGCCCCTGCCGACGATCGTGCGGCGTGACTGGTCGGTGACCTCCGCGGTGAACTCGTAGCGGTGGTCCTGGTCGCCGTGCATCGCCTTGGCCAGGGCAGTGTCGATCGCGACTTCCACCTTGCCGTCGGGACCGACTTCGACTTCGGCTTCGGCGACGACCTCCGGCGGGTCGTGCCGCGCGGGAATCCACCAGCAGAGCGGAGCGCAGCAACCCCACTCGTACCATCCCGGATACCATTCGTAGTCGTAGCCGAACCACCAGTAACCCGGGCCGTAGAACCAGTCCCAGCGACCGGCCGGATACCAGCGCGAGCCGTGGGCCGAACGCAGCACCTTGTACTTCACCTTGGCGTGAGTCACGGGCGCGCCGAAGTAGTACTTCGACTCGATCGTGGCCGTGATCTTCTCGCCCAGCATGACCGGCTCGTCCGGCGCTTCGATTTTGACTTCAAATTCCGGCTTCTTGTACTCCTCGACCCGGAAATGCCCGCCGCCGAGACGGCGCGAGCCATCCTTGACGTATGCGTGGTACATGCCCAGCATGGCGTCGCCGGCAAGCGTGAATTCGCCGACAATGCCCCCGTAGGCGTCCGTCGTGTACATCTTCTGGTGGACCTTTTCCCGCTTGGAGTTCACCACCTCGACCAGGAAATTGCGCTTGGCGAAGTCGGAGGTGTCTTCCCGGTCGTAGCGGGCGTGGCGCAGCCAGAACTTGAGCTTCACACTCTGATCCGGGCGGTAGACCGGACGATCCGAGATCATGAAGACCTTGGTGGCGTTGTAGGCCGGGTCGTGGCGTTGGCCGTACCAGAGGTGCGAGAAGCCGAGAAATGCCAGGCGTCCCGCGGGTGTCGTGGCCGTTGCCAGCCACTGGTAGTTGTTGGCAGCGTCCTTGCCCGGCACGAACAGGAAGCCGTCTTCGTTCGTGTGCTCGGCAAAGGTGCTGGTCTTGACATCGTAGCGGCGGCCGACGGCCTTCTGCCAGTTGGTGCGTTCCTGGCGGTAGCCGAAGAACTCGACGGTAGCCTTGGCAATCGGCTTGCCGGTCACGGCGTCGGCGACGAAATAGCCGCGCCCGTTGGGCATCTGCTTGCGGACGATCACGGTGTCGTTGATCCAGATGACGATGCTGCACGTGTTGCCGTCGTCCATGTCCGCCGTGAGCAGGTAGGCGCCGGCGTCTTTGAGCGGCGTATCGATCGTGATGCGCTTGTCAAAATGACCGGCCGGCGGATCGAGTTTCCGCGTCCACCGGGCGACGCGGTCTCCGCGGTACTTCTTTTCGTTCTGCGCCACGAGCCGGTAGCCGATTCTACCCAGGTTAACGCGGTTCCGGTCCAGCTTGCGCGGATTGGACTTGAGGTACTTCTTGACGTCCTCGAGGAGTTCCTTGACGCGGATTTGGTAGGCGCTGAAGGTGACGGACTCCCCGTTGCGGAAGCGGTATTCGAGCGTGGCCCTCTCGCCCGCGGCGTGAGTCGACACCGAATCGAACTGTCCCCAGTTGTCGACGATCTGGTCGACGCGCTTCTGTTTCCACTTGTTGTTGCCGGGACCGTGTTTCTTGATGCTCTGCCGCCAGAAACCGGCGGCCTTGTCGAGCTGGCGGCGATTCTCGGAAATCGTGGCGAGCTGGTTCAGGGCCTGTTCGCCGTATCCCGTGTTCGGGTCTTCGACGATGTCCAGGTAGCCGTGGATGAAATTGAATTCATCCGGCAACTCAAAGCGTTTCACGCCCGTGGCCAGCTTGGCGATGGTTTCATCTTCGTCGAGCGTGTGCAGTGCATAGGTGGCGCCGCGGGTGTCGTCGTCGGCCGGCGGTCTGGCAAACCATCCGCCGTAGTAGCCCATGGTCTGGACGCCGAACTGCTGGTGGTGGAAGTCCGCCAGCATCTTGAGCACGTTGTTGCGATTCTTCGGGTTGACGGTGCGGGCCTGTTCGAGGAGCCGGCGCCAGCGCTCGCCGTCGGTCCTGGCCGCGTCGAAGCTCTCGGGGACGTGGTGAAGTACGGGATTGCCGTCGGGGTCGACCGGCGCGCCGCGCGGTGAGCCGCCGCGGTGGTGGTAGTGGCGATGGCCGTAGCCGTCTTCGTAATCGGGCAGCGTGGTCAGGTCGGTGAGATACTGCAACCGCCAGGCCTCGGCGTAACCGCGGTAGCCGAGCACCATGGCGCCAAACCGCAGGAAGAAGCCGGCGCGATCGCTTGCCTTCTTGTCTTCGGCCACGAGCGGGAGTGCCCGGGCCATGAGCTGCAGGGCGCGGACCCGGTCGCGCTCGACGCAGTTCATGGGCTTGCCGCCGCCGCGGTGGTGGCCGCGCTGAAACTCGCCGGCGATCATGAAGCCGTTGTGGTTTTCGGAGTAGTAGCTCTCGGCCGCGGCCTGCAGGAGGCGCCAGTTCGCTTTGTGGACGGCGATCGCCTCTTCCCGGAACTTGTCGGTCTCGTTGCGGCGGTTGAGTTGCTGCAGACAGGAAACCGCCATCGCCAGGTCATAGCCGACCTGCATCGGATCGGCGTCGGGATCGAGCGTCAACTCCCGTCCGGCCTCGTAGGCGTCTTTCCAGTTGCCGTCGGCGCGCATTCTCTCGATTCGGGCCCGGGCATTCCGCGGGGGCGTCTTCTTGGCCTTGGCGGCGGTGCCGCCAATCAGGACGGCCATCGCGAGGATGGCGCAGACTAAGCGCATAAGGGGTTTCATGAGCGGTCTCCTTTGAATATCGAACAGAAGGAACAGGCGAACAGAAGGAATGTCGAAGGGACTCCCCTCATCTCCTTCAGCGTTCCTTCTGTTCGCCTGTTCCTTCTGTTCATCATTCGTCTCTTCGTCTCTTTGCGTCGCGTCTCTTGTCCTGAGACGCCCGCGAGCCCGGGTTTGTTCCCGTATTCCTGCCGATTCGGCAACATAGTCTGCACGCAGTTCGCTTGTAGAGCAAGCGCGGACCGTGGCGCGTAGAGCCGTTCCGCACCCAAACGTGGGAAGCAAAGAGAAGGGGGACGGATGGTCGGACAAACGCTCGGTGCCCGGTCATCCGTAGCTCCCGAGAGGGCGAGTGATTGACACGTGGGCCGGATTTGCAATCCGGCCGACAGCGGCGAGAGCATGTCGCCGGGAATGGGCAGCCCGCGGACAGGCCCATTGTCCAGCTATGTTCCCCTCTCTGTCGGCCGGATTGCAAATCCGGCCCACGTGCCGTCCATTCGCCTGGTACCAGCTTCTTCAGACGTTAATTACCAGGATTTCCGGCATTGACAGCTCTGCATATCATGCTATTTTCCCTGCATGGACTATCTGGAAAGACATCTTGAGGAACGGCTTCTGCGCCACGCAAAGGCCTTCAAGACCGTGCTGGTAGCCGGCGCGAGGCAGGTCGGGAAGAGCACGCTTCTTGAACATGTCTTCCCGGACATCAAGCAGGTTGTATTCGATCCGGTTCAGGATCTTTACGGCGCCCGAAGCGATCCGGACCGGTTTCTGGACACCTTTGGCAACCCATTGATTCTCGACGAAGTGCAGTATGCGCCGGAGCTGCTTCCCGCACTGAAACGGCGGGTGGATCGCTCCGACGAAAAGGGCCAGTACTTCCTCACCGGCTCCCAGAATCTCGCGGTTCTGCGCAACGTGTCCGAAAGCCTGGCCGGGCGCATAGGGATTCTACGGCTGGATGGTCTGACTCCCGCGGAACGCAATGGAGAGGCGCGTGCGACAAGCTGGCTGAGGATCTACCTGGAGGATCCGAACGCCCTAGCGGAAACCGTGAATGACGTTGAAGTCATGCAAATCCGGCAATCTCTGTGCGAATACCTCTGGCGCGGAGAACTACCGGCCCTGGCTCCATTTGAGAACGAAGACGTTCCTGCCTACCTGAGTTCGTACGTTCAGACCTATGTCGAGAGGGATATCCGGACCATGGCCAACTTGTCGGATATGGCGCAGTTCGGCCGTTTTCTACGGCTTTGCGGCGCACTCACCGGTCAGGAGATCTTTCAGTCGCAGCTCGGCCGGGAGCTGGGGATCAATCCCAAGACATCCCGTAGCTGGCTCAATTTGCTGACATGGTCGTACCAATGGATCGAGCTCCCGGCCTATAGCGGCAACGCCATAAAGAAGCTGAGTTCGAAACCGAAGGGACACCTCCAGGACTCCGGTCTGGCCTGCTACCTGAATGCCATCCCCTCCCCCGAAAGTCTGCTGGCCAGCCCTTCCCTTGGGCACATATTCGAGTCGTGGGGCGTGGGGTGGGTTCACCGACAGACACAACGTCTTCCGCTGGCGCCGGCGATCTACCACTGGCGAACGCAAAACGGCGCGGAAGTTGATGCCGTGCTCGACTACAACGGGAGCCTCTTTCCAATCGAGTTCAAAGCGGCATCGCGGCTTTCGAAACACGACACGCGGGGAATTCAGGCCTTTCGCAAGACATACGGGAACTCCGTAATCGGTGTTGTTGTCTACGGAGGAGACGAGCCCTACCAAATAAGCGAACACGCAATTGCGGTTCCGTGGAAGGCTGTCTGAGCCGGCAGCAGGAGCGGCGTGAATCAGGTGAACCTAGAAACGGCAGTTGCCGGTAACTGCTCCTTTCAGGGTGAATTGCCTTTCCCGGAAGGGTCCCTGTGTCCCCGCTTTCCCGATTTGCTTCCCCCTTCTTTGCCAACTGGGCAATACAATCTGCACGCAGTTCGTTTGTAGAGCAAGGAGCAAGCGCGCAGCAATTCTCATTATGGCCACGCCCCCTGCGACCTTGTGTCGCAGGGGGCGTGGCCATAATGAGAATTGCTGGGTCAACCGGTTCGGCGCTTGGCAATTGTCGGGGGGATAAGGTAGTATATTCAGATTCATCACACGGTGAGGTGATCATGAAACGTGCAGACATTTTTGGTTTTGTCGCGGCCGTTGTAGCGTTGGCTGCCGCGCACGTGGGGGGACAGACGTCGTCGGGCAACGACACGGAGACAACCCTCGCACGCCTGCAGATGACGTATGAAAACGAACTGGGGAAGCTGGATGCGGATAAGACGCAGCAGGCCGTTGCGCTGCAGGGGCAGTACCTGAAGTCCCTGGAAACCCTCCAGGGCCGGTTGCAGAAGAGCGGCAAGCTTGATCCGATTCTGGCCATTCGCACGGAACGAGAGCGCTTCGAGAAGGAAAGAACGCTCGATCAGGGCTCGCTGTCGGAGAGCATGGAGCTGCAGCGCGTACAGAACGCGTACCTCACGGCCCTGCGCGAGCTCGACGTTTCGCAGTCGCGCAGAATCCTCGACCTGGCGGGCAAGTATGACCGTTCCCTGAACAGCCTCCAGGAGCGCGTGACCCGTGAAGGAAAGCTGGACACGGCCGTGCTGATCAAGGAACGGCGGGAAGAGTTGACCAGGCGGCCCGAAGTCTCCGCGGCGCGTTTCGCTACGGCGGAGGCTGAAGCGGAGGCCGGGCAGACCGCACCGGCCGTGCCCCCTCCTGCCACCCCCGGGACGGCGGAAACGGCGGCAGACGGGTTCGTGGGCGACCCCAAGCCCTACATACGCAACAGGTTCAAGAAGTTCTGCGACGCCTTGGCCAAGGACGACATGGACAAGGCGAGAAGCTACATCGATCCGCGGTTCGTCGACCGTAAAGGCAGGGATGTCGTCAACGGGCTCCTGGCCCTGCTGGTGGGGCCGTACGTGAAGCTGGCACGCATCGTACACGGCCAACTCGATCCGGGAACCGTGGAAGTGGACGCAGACGGTATGACTGCATGGCATCGCCCGCGCGTCTGGGTCGAAAGCCGCTGGAAAGAGACGCGTCCCACGTACTGGGTCCAGCGTGACGGCGACTGGTACATCGACATGGAAAAACGGCCCGGTCCGCCCATGCGCAGAGAAGGTGAACGGAAAGACGGCGAGCGAAAGGGAGGCCCGTTCGGCCGTCCCGGACGCGGCGTCAAGGGAGACGGCATCCCGCCGCGCCGGTCTTTCCGCGGTGACGGATGAACCAACTGATCATCAAGTATCTCTGTTACGGTTTCGCCCTCTTCGCGGGCGGAATCGCGCTCGTTACGGGGGGTGCTTTCGGCATCAAGAGCTTCTTCGAAGGCGATTCCGGCGAGGATGGCTATAGTGTCGTCGAGGTCGCGCGGGGGCTTGTTTTGCCCCATGTGTCTACCCTGGCCGGCATAGCCGCCGTGACGTTCGGGCTGATCCTGTTCATCAAGGGGCTCATCTTTGTCGCCCGGCACTTCAAGGAGAGCAAGTGAATAGCGCACCAAACAGGCTGTTGCGGGCGCCATGGGGACGGCGGTCCTCCGCCGTTACGTTCCCGCGCGCGGCGTGTCTCGCCACCCTTGCCGTCTGCCTGCTTGCGGGAACGGCCTCCTGCGCGGCAGAAGAGACGGAATGGCTCATGCGGCTGAATCCGACCAACACCTGGAAGGTGACCCAGGTCCAGGCCGGACTATCGTCAACCGTGTACGTTCGGACGACACCCTCCGCCACAAGGATACCGTCATTCACGCGGCTGGCCGTGTTGCGGGACAGTCGCGTGCTGGGTTTCGTGCGCGTCGTGGGGCCGGCCCCCACCGGTTTCTCGGTCGGATCGCTCGGACGCACACTCAACGTTTCGATGCTGCGGTACGGCGACATGCTGTCCGCGTTCATGTTGGAAGTGCAGAAACGTCGCACGTGGGAGGATCTGCCGCAAGCCGACAAAGAGGAGACTGAAGCCCTGATTGCGTTGCTTGGCGACGACAGCTATGCCCAACGCGAAACGGCGACCGCTTCGCTGAAGAGGCGCGGCCGTGAGATTCTCTCGAAACTGAGGAAGCTGGCCGAACACAACGACCCGGAGGTGCGGACGCGGGCCAGGGAAGTCGGGACAGCCATCGCGTGCCGGGAGTGTGTCGTGCCCCAAAAGCTGGCACACACACTGCAACGAAGGTCGGGCCGCTTGAAGCCTCTCGCGCAACAGGGCTTTCTGGGCGTGTCGATCGCCAATGTTCAGCACGGCAAGCTGCCGGGCGCCCTGATCACCCAGGTGCTCAGGGACTCTCCGGCGGAGAGGTCGGGAATCAGGCTGCAGGACGTCATACTGGCAATCGACGGTCAGGTGCTCGACGATTCCACCGACGTACTGGAGATCGTATCGGCCAAGGACCCGCGCACGGTGGTACGTCTCAAGATCCAGCGTGGTGGCGGGATTCTCGCCATCAACGCAACCCTGGCCTCCAGACCAATTCCGATGCCCCTATAACCTCACGTCAACGTACATGTCGCTCGAGTATGCATCGGTT
>CAZKRK010000014.1:35434-39444 GCA_964555035.1 uncultured Victivallales bacterium
CCGATGCCCCTATAACCTCACGTCAACGTACATGTCGCTCGAGTATGCATCGGTTATGACGGTGAAGTAGTCGCTGCCAAAGGGATGGGCGTCAACAAACACGGACACCACCGTCCCCGCGGGCGCGTCGATCCAGAAGCTGCACATGCCGTAGTGGTCCGTAGTGCCGTAGACGGCGTATTCGGGAATGTCGGCCACGACCAGCTCGACCCCGGCAAATGTGACCGGAAATCCCCATGCATCGGTAACGCTTACGGTGACATGGTATTCGTACCGCGGCAGGTCATACGCGACTACGGTGTAGTCGGCCGCAACGTACCCATCGTCTTCACACCCGGCCAACAGGGGAATCAACGCAAGCGTCAACCAGCCAAAGAGACGCGCCGTTTTCATGATCGACCTCCGTTCTTCCTTGTGCATTCTACAGGAATCGACGTATCTGTGGACAGGTTTATTCACGCGCAATTACAATTGGACATGCGAAAGCGCCTGTCCTACCTTGACGTGCCTTATGAGTGTTGAACGCTACCTCGAAGACTTGGAGAATCACCTCGACGAGACCGTCGAAGACGATGTCATTGAACAGTGGCTGCGTTTCTGGGACGGCGGCCACGGAGACCCGATTTTCACGCCCCGCAGGCGTGAACGAGCGCAGAGCGGTCTCGGGTGGCCGGAAGTTCCGGTCAACGAAGCATTGTCGGACCTCGACCGAATGGTCTTGCAGCAATACGGCGGATGCATGGGAGTTCTGTGTTCGGGGGGCGGCGCGATTCTCAGCGTGCGCGCCAACTACGGGGTGGGAATCCTCCCAACCCTGTTCGGCGCCGAGCTGTTTGTGATGGACGAGGAGCTGAACACATTGCCGTCGGTCATGCCGCTTGGCGGGCAGGACAGAATCCTGGCGATGCTTGACGCGGGCATCCCGGAGCTCGATTCCGGTCTCGGCGGCAAGGTGCTGGAAGCGGGAACGAGATACGCCGAGATTGGAAGAACCTATCCCCGCATCGGCCGCTACGTGTACATCTACCATCCGGACCTGCAGGGTCCCATTGACGTTTGCGAATTGCTCTGGGGCAGCGACATCTTTCTCGCGCTGCTGGACGTACCGGAGCTGGTGCACCAGTGCCTCGAGCTGGTTGTAGAGACCTACCTCGCTCTCATGCGCAAGTGGAACGAGTTGGCGCCCCCGCGAGACACGTACAACTCACATTGGGGCCTGCTGATGAAAGGCGCGGTCTGCATCCGTGACGACTCGGCAATGAACCTCTCCCCCGACATGTTCGGCGAGTTCATCATGCCCTACAACCAGAAGCTCCTGAACGAACTGGGAGGGGGCATGGGACACTTCTGCGGGCGAGGAGATCACTTTGTCGGCCACATGGCCCAGCTCGATGGCCTTCATGCCGTCAACCTGAGCCAGCCGGATTGCAATGACATGGAAGCGATCTACGCCGGCACCGTCGATCGCGGTGTCAAATTGCTCGGCCTCGAACGCGGGGCCGCCGAAACCGCACTCGCCTCCGGCCGCGACTTGAAGGGAAGTGTGCACTGCTGGTGAATACGGTTCTTCGGAGTTGACACCAGTATCGTGCCTTTCTAGCATACGCCCCGTTGTCTAGTATGGCAATTATTGTGTGCAAAGGGGCGTAAGACAAGCTATCACCCGAGGGCAATATGCGACCAGTTATCAACCACCTCATCCAGCTCCAGGAAATGAACCTCATCCGGGACGAGCAGAAGCTGCACGGAAACACCGGTCACCTGGAACAGCTCGACACGGCCATCAAGCAGATGACCGGCAAACTACCCAAGGACGTCCATAGCCTGTACCTGCGGCTTCACAAGAAGGACCACGTAGTCATTGCGCCGGTCGACGCCGAGGCGTGCGCAGCCTGCCGGATGCAACTGCCGATCAGCCAACTGCAGGCTATCCGCATGGCAAAGGAAATCCGCCAGTGCCCCAATTGCGCGCGTATGCTGTATTTTCCTCAGGTCCACGTCCGCCGCACCAGCAAGACCCCGCGCCGCACGGCACCGCGCAAGGTAGGCATCTCGCGTTTCTCTTCGCCGAGCCTGATGGTTCCCGCCCTGCAGTCCGGCGACAAGGAGAGCATCATCACCGAGCTGGCGACGCTTCTCGAGGAGCGGGGCTTTGTCGACAACGCCGAAGAGCTTGTCAATCGCTCCCTGGACCGCGAAGCCATCGTCGGCACGGCGCTTGAGCACGGCCTCGCTTTCCCCCACGCCCGCGGCGTCGAAGGCGGCGGTCTCGCGCTGGCCATGGGAATCTGCCGCAAGGGCGTGAAGTGGGACGGCCCCGGCAAAGGCCTGACCAAAATCGTCTTCTTCGTCTCGATCCCCACCGCCGCCAGCGCGTTCTACCTCAAACTGGTCGCCGGCCTGGCCGAAACCTTTGCCAAGGCAGACCCCCGCAAGGCCCTGATGGCGGAAAAAGACCCCGAGAAGCTCTGGAAGACGCTCTGCAAACTGACCCGCACTCACGTCAAATGATTGCCGATCGATGATTGCCGATCGATGACTTGGGCACGTCACAAATCGGCAATCGGGCAATCAAGCTAGTCCTCAATGTCCCCGGTCACCCCTTCCGGCATTGGCGCCGGTTGCGCCGCGGTGCTGGCGAGCTCGACGGCCGCCCCGCTGTCGGCGGAATCGTAAATGCCGAGACCGACGTCGAGTACGTGATAGGCGAGTTCGATGCCGGCGCGCTGGGCACGCCCATTCTGTACGGCCGCCGCAAGGTCCACGCCGCCGATACCGCGTGAGTTGCCCTCGTAGCCGTGCGTCGCTTCCATGGCCTGCCACCCCTTGTCGCGATCGTCAGCGCGAAAGACCTCGGGCTTGCCGCCGAACTGGTTGGGATCGGGCACGAGCAGGGCGCCCTCGGTTCCGTACACCTCGATGTGCGGCAGATGGTGGGCGCCCTTCATGTCGAAACTGGTCACCATCGTGCCGAGCACTCCGCTTTCGAACTCGAGCGAAGCCGTGCAGTGCGTCGGCACGTGGACCGGTATCGGCTGTCCGTATTTCTTCTTGCTCAGCACCTTGCGTTCTTCCCACGTCTTCTTGGCGAAGCCGGATACGCGTTTCACCGCACCGAGAAGATGGATCGTATCGGTCAGGATGTAGACGCCCACGTCGAACATGGGGCCGGCGCCGGTCTCGAAGAAAAACTCGGGATCCTCGTGATAGCCGTCCGGTCCGCCACCGCAAAAGAACAGCGTCACGGCGGTCGGCTCGCCGATCGCGCCGCTGTCGATCAGCGCCCGCGCGGTCTGGTGGCCCGTTCCCAGGAACGTGTCGGGAGCGCAGCTCAGACGAACGTTGTTGGCGGCGGCCGTGTCGATCAGCTTCCGTCCTTCCTCACGGGTCAGGCAGAGCGGCTTCTCGGCGTGCACGTGTTTGCCGGCTTCAAGGGCGCGCACGTTGAGCGGGTAGTGGGCCTTGGGATTGGTGATGTTCATGATCAGATCGATGTCATCACTGGCCAGCATATCGTCGAAACCGCACGCCTCGGCCTCGCCGCCTTCGGCCCCGACTTCATCCAGCAGCGCGGCGTAGTCGCCGCAGGCCTCAACGGCCCGTTCTTCGATCAGGTCGGCGCACGCAACCAGCTCCAGCCACTTCGACTCCGCGCACGCGCGCAGATAGGGCTTACGAATCATCCCGCAACCAACCAGTCCAACCTTGAATTTCCTCACGACAGCATCCCTTTCCGGATTGAGATGGTAGAAACAACACCGGGGGCACTATGCGTCACCCTTTGCGCCCGATTCAAGCACGAATGGGCGACGGTTGCTTTCCGGTCACGTAGAGGACGGCTACATCACCGAGGACGACGCGCCGGACATCGCGCAGAAGCTTCTCTACGACAATCCGGCCCGTTTCTCTAGACCCCATCCGAAAAGGGTCGCGCGGGTTTCGCGGCGCGTAGAGAAGCGATTAGTGACTCACCCTCCCAAAGCTGTCGAAAAAAACAAGAAAAACCGGCG
>CAZKRK010000015.1:0-39321 GCA_964555035.1 uncultured Victivallales bacterium
AGGCCGTACTGTCAAGAGAACTTCACTTCGGATTTGCCCACCTACTGCCCATAAAGGGGTTACAGTCAAATCGCCGTTCTCCCCCGTTTTCTCCACACTCAATCGCACACTTAAGCCCACTCTTAAACGCCACCCTTACTTGGTTACGCTTGAACGACCCGCTTCGTCGAAACGCCAAATGACCGACTAAGCAGGTGGCTCAAGCGTAACCAAGTAAGTGTGGGCTGAAGTGTTGAGAGCAAGGAGTTAACCGACCTGCTTCCACGGATCCTTGGGAATGGTCGGTTCAGGTGTCCACAAGAGGTCAAATCCATCAACAGGTCTTGCGGAAGCCCCGAGAATCAACAACACGCCGAAGCAATGGTCTCAGCTCAGCGTTCGAGTGCTAGAGATGTGACGTATAATGAGGGTTTCACCCCGGGCCGCGACGTGCGTCCCCGTTGGGGACGGGCGCCCATCGCAACAACCAAGAGGTGTCAAACGGAAGTCAGGACGTGACAGTGGACTTGGGCATTGAAAATTGAGCATTGAGCATTGAACATTTCTGAAGTCTCCGACTAGCCCAGACCGTAGTCCTTGATCTTCTTGAAGAGAGTGGTGCGGTGTATTTCGAGGATTTCGGCCGCCTTGTTTCGGTTCCCGTCGACCGACTTGAGTACCGAACCGATCACGCGTTTCTCGGCTTCCGGCAGGCTCATGGGCGGGAAATCCGTCTCTTCCGTCGTTCCCGTCGCGCTCCCATGCGCGTGGGGGTCGGCCAGGGCCAGGGCCTCGACGTCGATCTCGTCACCCGTGGTCAGGATCACACCCCGTTCAACGGTATTGCGGAGCTCGCGTACGTTGCCGCGCCACGTATGTCCGCGCATGGCCCGCCTGGCCTCGTCCGTGAATCCCTCCAGTTTGTGCCCGTCACGCTTGCAGAAACGTTCCAGGTAGTGCGCCGCAAGCGGTTCTATGCTGTCCGCGTGTTCGCGTAGCGGCGGCATCCGCAACGGTATGACGGACAGGCGGAAATACAGATCTTCGCGAAACGACTTCTCCCGGACCAGCTCCGGCAGGTCGCGGTTCGTGGCGGCGATGATGCGCACGTCTACCTTGGTCGTGTCCTCTCCGCCCAGCCTGCGAAACTCTTTGTCTTCAAGTACCTTAAGGATCTTTCCCTGCAGGTTCAGGTCCATGTCGCCGATTTCATCGAGAAACACGGAACCACCGTTGGCCGTTTCAAGCAGACCCCGCTTCCGGTTCTTGGCGTCTGTGAAGGCGCCTTTTTCGTAGCCGAATACCTCGCTCTCCAGGAGGTGATGAGGAATGGCCGAGCAGTTGATGTCCACGAAGGGCTGATCGCGGCGCGGGTTGGCACGGTGGATGGCCCTGGCCAGCATGCCCTTGCCGGTGCCGCTCTCTCCCGTTATCAGGACCGTCGTGTCGTTCGACCTCGCTACGAGCTGCGCCTGCCGAAAGACCTTGTTGAGAACGCCGGTCCCGATCATTTCGTCGAACTCGCAGATGTCTTCGTATCCGGCAGACGTCAGTCGGCTCAAGGAAGCGACCCGACTGGTAAGCTCGACCTTCTCGATGACGTTACGCAGGATCTTCATGAGCTGCTCGTCCTCGAAGGGCTTGGGCAGGTAGTCGTAGGCGCCCCGCTTGAGGGCCGCTATGGCCGTACGTACGTCGGCGTAGGCGGTCACGATTACGAATTCGGTTTCCGGTGCGGTCTGCTTCCTCTCTTCCAGAAAGTCCAGGCCGTCGCCGTCGGGCAGCCGCATATCCAGCAAAATCAGGTCGAATGTGGAGCCATCCATCGCGTCGCGGGTCTCGGCCAGGCAATCGCAGGCCATGGCGTCGTGCCCCCACTTGCGCAGCAGATGGGTGATACTCTTTCTCAGCAGGTCATCGTCTTCCACCAAGAGTATGCGCAACTCCGTCATGCGTTCTCCCGCAGTTCTTGGGCGCTTTCGTCCTCTTTTGGGAAAGAACCGTAGACCGGTGGTTGCCGGTCGGCTGCCGTCTCCGGAGTGCGGGGCAGTACCAGGCGGACGCACAATCCGGTCGGTGTGTTGCGCGTCGCGGTTATCTCTCCCCCGATCTGCTCGAGAGCCCTGCGCGCGGCCGCCAGCCCCAACCCCAGGTGTCTTTCCCGCGGTGCATGGAACGGGCAGAACAGCAGTGCCTCCTTTTCCGGCGACAGGCCCTCGCCCTGGTCGCGCACTTCGAGATAGAGCTTCTCCTCATCCGATCCGCCGTCCAGAACGATCTCTCTGCCGAACGACGCCTCGGCGGCATTGGTCAACGCCTCTCGGAGCGCGATTCCAACAAGCTGATCCGACACGATCCGCGTCCCTAGCGTCGTCTCGTCGACGTCTACCCGCACCTGCGCCGTCGGGATCTGCCGGCGTAGTGCGGCAACCGCGGCGCCGATTGCTGCCGCAACATCGCATTCTCCCCCGCCAGGTAGGTCCGAAAACAGCAGGTTGAAACGGTCCGTGATCTCGTTTATGCGGTCACATACGTCGATGATCAGGGGGAAGTACTCTGTCTCCGCGGGTGTGAGGCGGTCTTTGAGCTCCTGCGATAGCAGGGACGTCGACGTCCTGATCCCCGCAGCCAGGTTTCGCAACCGGTGCCGAAGCACTCGGTTCATGCATTCCAGGTCCTGAGTTCCCAGCTTCATGCGGCCCGATGATGGTGGTTGAGGTCAATGGCTTTACGTACGGCCTCAACCAGCGCGAAACGCGGCCAGGGCTCGGAAACGACGCCGGCAACGGTTTCGATGCTCCCGAGCTTCTTCGCATCGTTGAGCGTCTGCGGATCGGCAAGCAGAACACAGTATGGCGAGACCGCGTTTTCCTTCAGGTCCGCGAGGATCTCACCGGTGCGCGTTGCGCCTATGGAGAGGTCCAACACAATTGTCACCCCGGAACTGTCCGCCAGCGTGCTGACCGTTGTCTCGCGTTCGCCGGTGGTCCCCCGCACCTGCATTCCCATTGGTTCCAACTCGGCCCGCACACGCTGTGTCATCTGCGGCGCTTCGCTCAGGACGATGACTTGTGCCCGCTTCTGCGCGAGGTCCTTTTCGGCCTCATGCAACGACAGCTTCAGCGTATCCTCCGGCTGGTGCGCCCGGGGCCGCCGTTGCGTGTCAAGAGAGGAACGCTCGACATACACCGACCGCACTGCGTTCCCGGCCACATCGTGCCGCAGTATCTGGTCGATGATGTGCCGCGTCAGTTCCGTGCCTGACCTCAGCAGGACAACGTTGCCTACCGACCGCAGATCCCGCGCCAGTATCATGCCCGGTTCAAGCTGCTGCGGCGAGACCTGCTTCTCCCGGTAACGCCACCTTTCGTCTTCCGCGATCTCCAGTTCGAGTAGCCCGAGAAACACGCGGACTATGCTCGGATCGAGACCTTTCCCCGACCGTTCCGATACCGCGGCAATCGCGTGCTCTTTGTCGTGTGGATCCATGCTGTAGCCGACATGCAACGCCCGGTCGTAGGTGTCGACAACAGCGATGATTCGCGCAAACAGCGGGATGGCCCGCCGCCAGAGATGACTCGGGAAGCCCAGCCCGTTGAAGTCTTCATGATGGTGCAGAATCCCAACCGCAACGCGCTCGAAACTCTGAATGCTGGACAGCACGGCATATCCCGACAGCGCGTGCTGTTGCAGGTCCGGCATGACTTCCGCGTTGGCGCCCCGCTTGCTCAGAACGGCATAGGGAATGGTAATCAGACCGAGATCGTGAAGATAAGCGGCAATCTCAAGTTCCGCAATTTCGGTTTCCCCCAGCGAGTACTCCGGTCCCAGGGCTTTGCCCAGCTTCCTGGCCCGGTGTGCGACACGGCGACAGTGCCCTGACAGCTGCGGACTGTGATTCTCCACAAGGGATGCGAAGGCCGATGCGATCTCGGCTCGCACTTCCTGGCTAAGTGATTCGCTGGCCATTCTCTGTTCCCCCCTCAAGTTCAAAGGGTTTAGCCTGACTATGCTCTCTTACCAACTTGCAGGCTAGCAGACAAGCATCAAATCGCCGTCGTCTCTATCCGGCGTCCCACGTCCTGCTCTGCCTCAAGGCCCCCGGTAGCGCCATCCTGCGCGTCGCCGCCCTGCTCCGGGACGCGGGGCAGCAATACGCGGAACGTCGTCCCCCTTCCGTGTTGACTGGAGACGGTGATGTGGCCGCCGCTCTGGCGCACGATTCCGTAGACTGTGGCCAGTCCCAAACCTGTGCCCCGCCCCGGCGGCTTGGTCGTGAAGAACGGTTCGAAGACGCGTGATAACGTCGTTTCGTCCATCCCCGTGCCCGTGTCGGCAACGACCAGCGCCACGTATGCTCCCGGCGGCAATTGTCCGTCCCCGTCCGGACCGTCTGCCGCGATGTCCACGTTCTCCGTGCGGACCGTCAGGACTCCGCCGTCCGGCATGGCGTCCCGCGCATTCAGGACGAGGTTCATGACAACCTGTTGAATTTGCGCCGGGTCCGCCCTGACCTTGCCGATTTCCGGATCCGACGAGAATTCCGTTTCCACCTCTCTGCCGATCGTGCACCACAGGATCTCCTGCGTGCTGCGCAGAATGGTGTTGATGTCCACGGCTTGCGGGCGGAGCACCTGGCGACGACCGAATGCCAGCAACTGGTTGCTGAGTTCGGCCGCACGGTGAGCCGCTTCCCGGATGGCCCGCAGCTCGTAGCCGAAAGGATGGTCTTCGTCCGCCTCCATCAGTATCGAATCGGCGTTGACGAGGATTGCCGCAGTCAGACTCCCGAAATCGTGCGCGATACTCCCGGCCAACCGGCCGAGAGTTTCCAGTTTCTCGCGTTCGTGTTGCGGGGTCTCATCACTATCGTGAGAACGAAACGTCGCGCCCAACGGATTGTCCACCATGGCCGAAGCCCCCAGAATCAGCGGCAGTGTGCATGCAAGCGTCTTCAAACAAGAACCTCAGTCATACTACTCGGTCAAGGCCCACGCAAGTTAAGAAACCAAAAGAACACTTATTCTCATTGTGGCTACGCTCCCGCCGCACGGGGCGCGGTAGGGGTAGGGGGCGTAGTGAAAGTCTCTGCAGCAAAAGACGCGTGTTCAACTTCTCTGCCGCACTTTTGAGGAAGGAATGTCGAGCTCCTTGCGGTATTTGGTGATCGTTCTGCGAGCGATGCGCAAGCCCCGCTCCTTTTGCAGCCTCTCAACGATCTGAAGGTCCGTGAGGGGGTTGGCCGGGTCTTCGGCTGCGAACATCCCCTGCAATTCCTCTTTGAGCAATTCCGGCGTCAGGCCCGATCCGTCGCGGCAGCGGTACCCCTTGCGGAAGAAGTGCTTCATTTCGAACACGCCACGCGGTGTCTTTACGTATTTGTTGGCCACGGCCCTGCCGACCGTGGTTTCATGCACCCCCAGCAGACGGCCCACTTTGACCATGGTAAGGGGACGCATTTGACCGTCCGCGCTGTCGAGGAACTCACGCTGTACGCGAACGATCTGTTCCGCCACCTTGCGCAACGTCTGCTGGCGTTCGCCGATGCCCTGGATAAGAAAAGCCGCCTGGCGGATCTTTCGTCTCAGGTAGGAGAGGTCCGTGCCGGCCATCGCTTTCTGGTCCAACAGTCGCCGGCAATCAGGACTGATGCCAAGCCGCGGGATGTGGTCGTCCGCAAGCTCGATCTCGTAGTCGCCGTTGCGTCGCGTTACGATCACGTCGGGGCTCACGTACGGAGCGTTTTCCCCGCTGAAATCCTCGCCCGGCGCCGGGTTGAGCGTCGAGAGAAACTCAAGCGCCCAGGCAACCTCTTCTTCACTCACTCCCAGCTCGCGCGCTATCAGCGACACGTTGCCCTGGGACGCCGGAATGAGATACTCCCGGACGATCCGCTTCGCGACTTCGTGGTTTCCGTTCAGGTCCTGCATCTGCAGCAGCAGGCACTCCCGCAGATCGCGCGCCGCGACGCCATAGGGATCCAGCTTCTGGACCTGCCCAAGGATCTCCTCGGCGTGCCCAGCGGTCACCCCGCCCATGATGGCCAACTCGTCCACCGTGACCGTCAAGTAGCCCCGCGAATCGAGGGATCCCACAATCAGCTCCGCGATCGCCCTGTCGTTCCCCGCAAAACCGTCGCAGCCGATCTGCCGCATCAGGTGCTCGCGCAGTGAGGCGTCGCCGTGGATCGAGTCCATGACGTATTGCTGCCATTCCTTCAGGCTTTCCATGGCCGAAGCATCGCGTTCCATCGACCGCCGCTCGTCACGCCATTCATCGTCTATCTCCGCCAGGACGCGTATCCTGTCGTCGAGGTCGACCCGGTCAAGCGCCGGATCCCTGGAAACATCCTCTCCGCCGGCCTCGTTGTCACCCCAGTCCGAGGCTGATGCCGCCTCGTCCCGCGGATCGTAGTCGACTTCCAGAGCGGGGTTCGTCTCCAGCTCGTGGTGGACCATCGTGCGAAGGTCCTGCACGGGTAGCTGCAGAATGTGGAGCCATTGCAGAAGCTGAGGAGCCATGTTCAGGCTCAAGTCCTGCGAAACTCCCGGTTGCTGTGCCAGATTGAGGTTGAGATTCATAATGGCCGGTCACTTGAGCACAACCCGTGCCAGCGGCTCCGCCCGGCTGCCGGCGCAGCCGCCGCCTCGCGCGGGCGCAAGACAGGCCCGGCCCGTAAACAAAGGCGTTTGCGGCCGATGTCAGGGCGGCATACGCACTGCTATTATTGTTGTGCGGCAAACAACGCGCACCCGCCCATCTTCTGCTCGACAGTAGCGTTTCGCTTCCACCAGTCGCGAACCGCTACTCTCGCCCCTCCTCTCTCCCCTAATCTCCTCGGTGGACGATTGCGGGCGACGATTACGGTGGACGATTGGGAGAGCTACTACGACCGGCCCCTCACCCGCCTCCGCCGCGCTGCGCCGCGGCGACCTCGCCCCCGGGGGGAAAGGCAAATCGCGCGCTCCCAGGGGCCGTATCAAAAGGTCAGAAGTTCGGTTGCGCTCCTACCGGTCCACGGCACTCCGTTCGCTCCGCTCACTGCGAGCCTCACTACAAACCCAACGCACGCGCTTCCCCGTTCGTAGTGAGCCACGCAGCCCGAGACGCAACGCGGATCGGCGCGGATCGGCGTGGACCGGTTGGAGCGCACTACGCGCCGACACTCGCAAGCGGCCCACGGCCTCTTGATACAGTCCCGTCGCCGCAGCGCAGCGAAAGCGGGTGAGGGGCCGGCCGTTGGCTCATGGACATGACTCGGGTGTGTCATTAGAAGCGAGATTATGATTGAAGAAGGTGCGAGTCTCTCCGATCCTAATCGCGCCCGTACGAGAAGCAATACGTCGAACCGATCACAAAAAAGACGTCAGGCCTGCAATAATCCGATCCCGTCGCGCGTTATGCTCAACATCCGGGACGAGACGGGTGGTCGACTCGAACGGGCGGAGTCGAACGCTCACATTCAATCACACAGCTTCAGCCCGCGTAGTGAGGAGGTCGCATGAGAACAGGACGTATTGTGCTGACAGCACTTGTGGCGGGCGTCTTCGTGGCGTCGTCATCCATCGACGGTTTCGCGCAGGGACGTCGCGGCGGTGGTCGCGGACGGGGGCGTCGTGGACCTGATGAGTCTGAAAAGCCCCGTGTCGAGCGTGACGAGCACCGGGGATCGGCGCACGGATCTTGTGCCGAGTGCGACTGCGAGGGACGACACGGTCGCGGTTCGGACGAAGAGGGACCGAGACACGGTCGCGGCCCCGGGAGCGGTCCGCGGATGCATGGGCGTGGAGGGCCGCCGGACGGCCCGACCGGGGGGGCGCGGATGCGCCGCGGTGGTCCCCAGGGCGGTCCCCCGCAAGGACCCCCATGGATGCACGGGCGCAGTGAAACGGGAAGAGGACCGCAAGATGCACCCCCTTCCGGCCCTCCGTGGATGCGCGGGCGAGGTGAAATGGGCAGAGAGTCGCAAGGTGGTCCCCCTTCCGGACCTCCTCGGATGCGCGGGCGCGGTGGCATGCGGCGCGGCCATCAGGGCGGCGCTCCCCAACGGCCGCCGATGATGCGCGGGCAGAGCGGCATGGAGCGCGGTTGCCAGGGTCGTCCTCCGCAAGGCCCTCCTCCCTGGGTGCGCGGGCGCAGTGAAATGGGAAGAGGACCGCAAGGTGCACCCCCTTCCGGCCCTCCGTGGATGCGCGGTGGTGGCAGCGCCGCCGTTCCGCCCGGGGGCGGGCAGGGACTTATGCAGCGGCCTATGCCGAGGCACGAGATGGGGTTTGGCCGTCCGCCGTTTGGAGGCGGCCCGGGAGGTCAGTGGGGTATGTCGCGTCGCCGCGGCGGGCCGTCGATGCCCCCGTGGGGCGGTGGCTCCCGCCGTCCGCAACGTATGCCGTACCGGCCGATGGGGTCTTGGGTCTTCTGACCAGAAACTCCAGAAATGCTCAATGTTCAATGCTCAGAGCATTGAACATTGAGCATTTCCGCCGTTCTTACCCCCGAATTGTCCAAGGCCCCAGCGCCTTGGGGCGGAACCGACCGGAAACTTCAACTCCTGCCCGTCATCCCGAGCGCAGCGGAGCGGAGTCGAGGGATCTCGGGACTCGCGATAACGTCCGGAGTGGTTTCCAGTTCACGAGATCCCTCGACTCCGCTCCGCTGCGCTCGGGATGACAGGGTGGGAGTACGGGCGAAGTTCCCACCTCGAGCCGTCCCGAAGCCGTAGCTCCAACTGGTCCGGTCAGCCGAGAATCCGCCGATACGCTTCGTAGGCGACGATGGCCACCGCGTTCGCGAGGTTGATGCTGCGCGCGTGCGGTCCCGGCATCGGAATGCGGTAGAGATCGTCGGCATATTGCGCGTACATCTCCTCCGGCAGTCCGCCGGTCTCGCTGCCGAAGACGAGGTAGTCGCCTTTGCGAAACGCGTACTCCAGGTAGGAGCGCTCGCCGCGCGTGCTGGCAAAAAAAAGGCGCCCGGGACTCTCGTCGGACAGGAAGTCCTCCCAACTGTCGTGTGTCGTCAAATCGACGTGTTCCCAGTAGTCCAGTCCGGCCCGCTTGAGCCGTGCCTGCGTCAGGGCGAAACCGAGCGGCCGTACAAGGTGCAACCGCGCATCCAACCCAACGCAGAGACGACCGATCGCACCCGTGTTGTGTGGGATCTCAGGGGCAAGCAGTACGATGTTGAGGGGCATGGGGTTGGTTGATTGGTTGATTGGTTATCGGTTGAGTCGCTATTGGTTGCTGGATTGGGAGCGGCTCGGGGCGGCGTTGCTATCGCCTTGTCCTTCCACGAACAGAACCAGTCTTTTCGGTCCCACTGCCCTCTACTCCTCGGCGGGATTCGCCGGTTCGATTCTTGCGGGATCCACCGTCAGCAACTCGCCCGGTGTCAGGAGCTTCTGTTTCAGAGCCGCTAGCTGTCCCGTGGCTACGGGGCCGATCGATGTCACGCCGCCCTCGATTTCGACAACGCGAAGCGCGCTGGGATCGAAGTAGTCCAGAAGCGCGGGGCTGTGCGTCGTCAGGATTACCTGCCCTCTACCCTCTTCGGGGCAAGTCCTGAGTTCTTCGGCCAGCGTCTCCAATGCTCCCGGATGTATGCCCTTCTCAGGTTCCTCGAAAACCATGGTCTCTTTCGGTGGAGACTGATGCAGCGCCAGGAGATGGGCAAAGAAACGTCGGAAGCCCTCCGATTCCTGCGCTATGTCGAAAACGAGGATACGGCCGTTGAAGTCATGACTGACGACAAGGCGCTTCGCCCCACCTTTCTTTGCATCGACCGCCGCGAATGATCTGTTCAGACACTTCAGGGCTGAATTGATCTCCTTCCATGCGCCCAGCCGCTTCAGGTCGCTGGTTATCGCGTCGAACGCTTGCCTGTAGTTGTCCGCGGAGTCGAGCAGGCCGTTCGAGCCGCCTTCCGTCGCACTATCCCCAGTGCAGACGTTCCCCGGGAAATCGAAGCAAGCCAGCCCTTTTGTCAGAAGCACATGGGCAATTGAGACCTCTTGAATCCCCTCCAACGCCGAGAGTACGACACCACTTGGTTTCGGCGGATCGACGACACGAGGTTCCGCGAGCCAACTGCCGTTCCGATGGTGAAAAAGAACGTTGCCCTCCAATGAGAGCCGCTCCCGATGCGAACGGCGAGTACCGTCCGTCCGATAGTTGAGCTCAAGCAAGTACTCAAATGTCCCGGGGCCGTCTTCCAGGTCGAAAGTGACGGAAAATGCGAGCGTTTCTTCGTCAGCCAGCGTCGCGGATATCAGTGAAGGCCAGTCTCTCCGGTCGCGGTCCCCTCTCAGGTAGTCCCGGAGAAACCGAAGACCTTGCACGAAATTAGTCTTGCCCGTTCCGCTACGCCCCACGAGCACGGTTACCGGATCAAGAGTAACGTCGACATCCAGGCTCTTGAAGTTCTTGATTACCACGCGCTTGAGCATTGTTGTCCTCCACTACCCGGACTTTGGCACAACCCCTCGCAGCACGTCAAGGATGAGGAGCGCGCACGTAGCGAGTCGTTGTGACCACGCTAGGGACCGTATCAGAACTTGCAGGGACCGACGGGGCGATGAGCCGCGGTCCGGGGAGCCGTACACCGCTCACCTTTCGACATTACTTCGGTTCGCTTGTTCCTTCGGTTCAGTATTCGACCTCTCGCCAGCCTTTTCAATTGGCTGTTCTCGGGCCAGCGTGTATTGTGGCGGTTTTTCCACCCCTGCGAGGAGCAAGGATGGCCGAAAAGTGCGCAATGATCGACATGCATAACTTCGGGTGCACGTCCTGCGTATACACGATCGAGAGGACGGGCAGACGGCTTCCCGGCGTCCGGGACGTGCGCGTCGACCTGGCCAACCATGAGATCGGCGTCTTTTATGAAGAGGGCAACGAAAAGAGCCTCGAACGCATTATCGAGATAATCGGAATCATCGGTCACGATGCGTCGATTCGCACAACCGATTGCGTGTCGGACGACGCCAACTGAGTGAGGACAATCCAGTGGAACCCATCATACTGCGAGGACACGCCGCCCATTCGGGATTCAGGTTGAAGAGCATGGTCGAGCGTCTGAACGCGACGCTTCCCGAGCTGGGGGTTGCCGCTGTTCGCTCCGCCTACATCTACCCTGTCGAGGCTTCGGCGCCGCTTTCCGACGACGTGCGCTGCAAGACGGATGCCCTGCTGGGGGCCGAGGGCGATTTCGTGAAGGGACCGGGGTTCTTCGTCACGCCGCGCAAGGGAACGATTTCGCCGTGGTCGTCCAAGGCCACGGACATCTTCAGAAACTGCGGCCTGGAAACAGTCCTGCGTGTCGAGCGCGGCATCTACTTTGAAGTCGTGGGCGACAGCGAACAGGTGCTCTCCCTCGACGCGCTGCAGCCGGCGTTGGGATTGCTCCACGATCGCATGACCGAGGGCGTCTACACCGATCTCGCGGACATCTTCGCGCACATGCAGCCGGCGCCGTACGTGTCCGTCGACGTTCTCGGCGAGGGACGCGAGGCGCTCGCCAGGGCCAACGTGGAGATGGGACTGGCACTGAGCGACGAGGAAATCGACTACCTCTGCAACGCGTATACCTCCATCAGTCGCAACCCCACCGATGTCGAGCTGGTTATGTTCGGTCAGGTCAATTCCGAGCATTGTCGCCACAAGATCTTCAACGCGGATTGGATCGTGGACGGCGAGGAGCAGACGTGTTCGCTCTTCAAGATGATCCGCAACACCCACGAGCTGAATCCGGATGGCGTCCTGGTCGCCTACTCGGACAACTCCGGCGTTGTTGAGGGGTTTGCGGGCGAGTGGTTCCAGGTGATGCGCGACGGCAGTAACCTCTACCGGTCCGTTCCGGACCAGCTCGATATGGTGATGAAGGTCGAGACGCACAATCACCCGACGGCGATTTCCCCCTATCCCGGCGCAGCAACCGGCGCCGGCGGCGAAATCCGCGACGAGAGCGCCACCGGTATCGGGGGCAAGAGCAAGGCGGGGCTGTGCGGTTTCCTCGTATCCAACCTGCGCGTGCCCGGCTTCATCATGCCGTGGGAGAGAGACTACGCAGAGTTTCCCGACCGCCTGGCGACGCCGCTCGAGATCATGACGGAAGGCCCAATCGGCGGCGCCGGTTTCGGCAACGAATTCGGGCGGCCGCAGCTTCTCGGCATGTTCCGCACGTACGAGGAGATGTGCAACGCTAAGTACCGCGGCTATCACAAGCCGATCATGCTCGCCGGCGGCATGGGAAACATCAAACGGCGTCACGCCCACAAACACGATATCACACCCGGCGCGCTTATCATCCAGATCGGCGGCCCGGCGATGCGCATCGGGCTGGGCGGCGGCGCGGCCTCGTCCATGGCCACCGGCAGCAATGCCGCCGAACTCGACTTCGACTCCGTGCAGCGCGATAACCCCGAGATGGAGCGTCGCTGCCAGGAGGTCATCGACGCCTGCATCGCCCTGGATGACGACAATCCCATCCTCAGCATTCACGACATCGGCGCCGGCGGCCTGTCCAACGGCTGCCCCGAGCTGGTGGCCGAGACGGGCGGACACTTTCGCTTGCGCAACGTGCACAACGAAGACACGTCCATGAGCCCCATGGAAATCTGGTGCTGCGAAGCCCAGGAACGCTACGTGCTGGCCGTGGCGCCCGAGAACCTGGAGCGGTTCCTCGGCCTCTGCGAACGCGAACGCTGCCCCGTGGCCGTCATCGGCGAAGCGACCGGCAACGGCCATCTCTCGTTGGCCGACGAGCACTTCGACAACAAGCCGATCGATATCGACATCGGTGTGATTCTCGGTAAGCCGCCCAAGATGCTGCGCGAAGCCGTCCACGAACCGGCGGTCTACGCCGGATTGCGCCTGGACGGCGTCTCTGTCCAGGATGCCGCTGAGCGTGTGCTGCGTCTGCCTGCCGTGGCGAACAAGACGTTTCTGATCGCAATCGCCGACCGGACCGTGACCGGGATGGTTTCGCGCGACCAGATGGTCGGTCCCTACCAGACCCCCCTCGCGGACGTCGCCGTTACCGCGACCTCCTACAAAGGCTACACCGGCGAAAGCATGGCCATGGGCGAACGAACCCCGATCGCGCTGATCGACGCTCCCGCTTCCGGGCGCATGGCGATCGGCGAGGCGCTCACCAACATCGCCACGGCACGCGTCGGCAGCATCGGCAACGTCAAGCTGTCCGCCAATTGGATGTGCGCTTGCGGCGAACGGCGCGAGGACATGAACCTGTTCGATACGGTCAAGGCCGTGGGCATGGAACTCTGCCCCGAGCTGGGGATCTGCATCCCGGTCGGCAAGGATTCGCTCTCGATGCGGACCGTCTGGCAGTCGTCCGACGGGCAGGACCGGAAGATGACGGCGCCGTTGAGCCTGATCGTCAGTGCGTTCTCGCCCGTGTGTGACGTGCGCAGCACGGTCACCCCAGACCTGAAGGATGCGGATTCCACGCTGATCGTGATCGACCTCGGACGCGAGCAGAACCGCCTGGGCGGATCGGCCCTGGCCCAGGTCTACAACCAGGTCGGCGCAACGTGCCCCGACCTGGACGACCCCGGACTGTTTGCCGCTTTCTTCAAGGCCGTCCAGGAAATGGTGGCCGAGGGGCTGCTGCTTGCCTATCATGACCGCTCCGACGGCGGGCTGTTCGTGACGCTTGCGGAGATGGCGTTCGGCGGCCGCCGCGGCATGTCCGTCGAACTCGACGGCCTGGGCATCGATCCGCTGGCCATCCTCTTTTCCGAGGAGCTCGGCGCCGCGCTGCAGGTCGCATCCGAGAATGTAGACCGCGTACACGGCATTCTCGAAAGGCACGCGATCGAGACCGTGAGTTGCGACATCGGCAAGCCGACTGCCGACAAGACCATGACCGTTTCGTTCGGCGGGGAGGTCGTCTTCCGGCAAGGCGTGCGCGAGCTGAATCGCGCGTGGTCGGAATTGACCTGCCGCATGCAGTCGTTGCGTGACAATCCCGACTGCGCACAGGAGGAGTACGACGCGCTCCTGGATGACGGCGATCCGGGCATGACCTACGCGGTTCCGTACGAGTTGGACGTGCCCGCCGTGGTCGGCGGAGCAAGGCCGCGCATGGCCGTGCTTCGCGAGCAGGGCATCAACGGCCAGGTCGAGATGGCGGCGGCTTTCGACCGCGCCGGGTTTGACTGCGTGGACGTGCACATGACCGATCTTCTCCGCGGACAGACGACGCTGGACGACTTCGTGGGGCTCGTGGCCTGCGGCGGGTTCTCGTACGGCGACGTGCTGGGGGCCGGGTCCGGCTGGGCCAAGTCCGTGCTCTACAACGAGTCGCTGAAGGAGATGTTCGCCCGGTTCTTTGCGCGGTCCGAGACTTTCGGCCTGGGCGTCTGCAACGGGTGCCAGATGATGTCGCAGCTCAAGGACATCATCCCCGGCGCGGAGGACTGGCCGGCCTTTGTGCGCAACCGCTCCGAGCAGTTCGAAGCGCGGCTTTCAACCGTCGAAGTCACCCCATCGCCGTCCGTGCTCCTGGCGGGCATGGAAGGCGCGCGCCTCCCCATTCCGGTCGCACACGGCGAAGGGCGCGTTGAATTCGACTCTGACGAGCCAAAGGCGCGGGCGGTCGACAAGGGACTGATGGCGCTGCGTTACGTCGACAACCGCGGCAACCCCGCCGCGACATATCCGTTCAACCCCAACGGTTCGCCGGACGGCATCACCGGTTTGACGACACCCGACGGCCGCGTGACGATCATGATGCCGCACCCCGAGCGCGCCTTCCGCTCCATTCAACTATCCTACCGCCCCGACAACCAGTTCTCGAACGAAGCCGGCCCCTGGCTGCGCATGTTCCGGAACGCGCGGGCGTTCGTGGGATAGTAGCGGAACTCGCCTGCCCTGCGCAGGGTCGAAGGGCGGAGAGTTCCGACGGTGTTTGATCGGAAGCCTTGGCGGCTTCCGCTACACGTCTGTCGCCCCATTTTTCTGGACAGTCTAATCCGAATCCCGGTATCGTCAGCGGATCGTCTAATAACGGTACGGGTGGCTTGCGCCCCGACCAAGAGGTGAGGAGATAGACCTATGGGTACAGTCGGTATTCTGGATATTGTAGTCTTCGTTGCGTTCATCGCGGCCGTCCTTGTTGTCGGGCTCTGGAAGTCCAGGGGCGAAGAAACGCACAGTGATCACGGCGCGCAGGACTACTTCCTCGCCGGGCGTGGCCTGACGTGGTGGCTGATCGGGTTCTCACTGATTGCTGCCAACATCTCGGCCGAACAGTTCGTAGGGATGTCCGGACAGGGCGCCGGGCTGTACGGTCTATCCGTTTCGAGCTGGGAGTGGTGCGCGGCGATCGCGCTCGTTGTCGTGGCCTTTGCGCTGCTGCCCTACTTCCTGCGTTCAGGCATCACGACGATTCCCGAGTTCCTGGAGGTCCGTTTCAACCACTGGGCCCGCCTGATCATGACGCTTTCGATGATGCTGATTCTCATCGGAGTCAGCCTGATCGGCGTCATCTACGCCGGCGCCTTGACGCTGAAGGAGTTGATGCTGTCCTACAATGTACAGATCTCCCTCGCAGGTTGCTGCTGGGCTCTGGGCGCCATGGCTGCCATCTACGTGGCGGTAGGAGGACTGAAGGCCTGCGCCTGGGCAGACCTGCTGCAGGGGTCCGCGCTCATCGTGGGCGGTGGCGTGATTGCCTACTTCGCCTTTCAGGCGCTGGGCGCCACCGATGTCGCCAATCTCGTGAGTGCTACCGGAGCCGCCGCTACCGTGGATCAGGGCGCAGGTGTGATCGAGAAGTTCAACGCTCTGAACGACACGGCGATGCACATGGGCAGCAATCCGACAATGCCCTGGCCGATTCTGATCGTGGGCATCTGGATTCCGAATTTCTACTACTGGGGGCTCAACCAGTACATTACCCAGCGTATTCTCGGGTCGGCTTCTCTCTCGGAAGGTCAGAAAGGTCTCGTGTTTGCCGCCTTCCTGAAGCTGGTTATCCCGTTCATTATCGTGATTCCCGGCATCATCGCCTTCAACCTGTATAGCAAGGACATGGAGAAGAACGCGGGTGACCACCTGGCTGCCTATGAGCAGGCTGTCGAGAACGCTGCCACCGCCACAACCGTGTTCAAAATGGACCCGCGTTGGGAGAAAGCGAATCCCGACAAGGCCGCCGAAATCACTGCATTCAACGCGGCCGTGGTTGCCCGAGTCGGTGAGGACGCGGTCGAATCCGTCGAGTTGAAGTCCTACAAGTACGATTCCGCGCTGGGACTGTTGATCACGCGACTCATTCCTCAGAACAAGGGTATTCTCGGCTTTGTGATCGCTGCGCTGCTTGGGGCCATTGTCTCCTCGCTCGCCGCCGTACTCAATGCCGCTTCGACCCTCCTGACCATGGATGTCTACCAGCGCTACATCAATCCCAAGGCTTCGCAGTTCAGACTTGTCAGCATGGGCCGGATCTTCATCGGAGTCTTCGTGGTCATCGGTTGCGTGGTGGCACCCATGCTCGTGAACAACAAGAGCGTGTTTGAATTCATTCAGAAATTCCAAGGTTACGTGTCCACTGGGATCCTGGCAGTCTTCATCTATGGCCTGATCAATCGGACGTCCAAGCCCTGGGCCGGCGTACTCGGTCTGGTGCTCAATCCGATTTTCTACCACATTTTGATCACGGTGTGGCCTGACATGCACTTCCTGTACAGCATGTCCTGGTCGCTGGGTGCCGTACTCCTGGTTCTGACCATCTACGGTCTGATTTGGAAGCAGGAGAAGATCGAGTTCAAGACGCAGACGAAGATGGACCTGACCACTTCCAAGGTCGCCTTGTACTGGGGGATCGGCGCTTGTGTGGCGACGGTTGCCCTCTACGTGATCTTCTGGTAGCCGAAGCTATCCGGGCGGGATTGGACGTTAGGCCGGTCCCGCCCGCTTTTTCTCTCGGAAAGGAGCAAACTGATGAGCGTTGAAAGGCGCGATTTCGGGGCGTTGCCTGACGGCAGGCCCGTTTCTCTCTTCACAATCACCAACGCGACCGGCGCGACAGCGAAGGTGACGAACTACGGCGCCATCCTTGTTGGGGTCGAAGCCCCGGATCGCAACGGGTCCCTGGCCGACGTGACGCTGGGATTCGACACCCTCGAGCAATACGTGACAGGGAACGACCCCTACCTGGGCGTGATTGCCGGCCGCTATGCCAATCGCATCGCTGGCGGCCGTTTCTCACTGGACGGTGTGGACTACCAATTGGCGACCAACGACGGCGGCGTGAATCATCTGCACGGCGGCAACCGGGGGTTCGACAAGGTCCTCTGGGCTGCATCGCTGCCCGCCGGCGAGGACGGCAACGCCCTGCGACTGACATACGTCAGCCCCGACGGCGAAGAGAACTACCCCGGCACGCTGACGGTCGAGGTCACCTACGAGTGGACCGACGCGCTCGAGCTCATCGTCTCCTACAAGGCGACCACCGACAAGGCGACCGTCCTGAATCTCACCAATCATGCCTACTTCAATCTGTCCGGCGGCATGGCGGACAACGTTCTTGACCATGTTCTGCAGATCAGGGCCGAAGAGTACACGCCGGTGGACGGCGCGCTCATTCCTACGGGCGAAGTGGCCGCCGTGGCGGGCACAGCGCTGGACTTTCGGATGCCGAAACGCATCGGCGACGACATCGAATCCGTTCCCGGCGGCTACGACAACAACTTCGTGTTGGCGGCGGTTGGTGAAAACGAATGCCGGGTGCGCGTCACGGAACCGTTGAGCGGACGCCTGATGGAGGTGCGTACGACCGAACCCGGCATGCAGCTCTACACGGGCAATTTCCTCGACAACGTCACGGGACGCAACGGTGTCGTCTACGGCCCGCAGGGCGGATTCTGCCTGGAAGCCCAGCACTACCCCGACTCACCCAACAAGCCGCATTTCCCATCGACCGTGCTGCGGCCGGGAGAAACCTACACGCAGGTGACGGCGTATCGGTTTGGGGTGGGGTAGGGGGCTTCTCTCTCATCCCGAAGGCCGGAACCTGTATGAGCGGCAGACGTAGGTCCGATTTGCAATCGGACCCACTCCCCGCTGGTTGCCCCAGATCACGCCACGGGCGACCAGATCCGACCGGAGTGGAGTCCGATTGCAAATCGGATCTACACCAGAAAGCGCCCTCTCTCGTAGACAGTCTCGCCGTCAGCCAGGATGCGGCCCTGTGTGCGCATGTCACAGAGCATGTCCCAGTGGACAACCGATTCGTTGCAGCCGCCGGATTCCGGCAGTGATCGCCCGATTGCCAGGTGAACCGTGCCGCCGATCTTCTCGTCGAAGAGCATGTGTTTCACGAAACGCTCAATCTCGTTGTTCATGCCGACGGCGATTTCTCCCACGTAACGGGCGCCGGGGTCGGTGTCCAGCATCTGATGCAACAGGTCTTCGCCCTTGGCAGCCGACGCGTCGGTCACCTCGCCGTCCCTGAACCTCAGCCGGATCTCTTCGATCTCGCGACCGTTGCTGATGCCGGGGAAGGTGAATAGAATTTCACCGTTCACCGAGTCTTCGATCGGGCCGGTGAAGACTTCGCCGTCCGGCATGTTGTTCTGGCCGCAGCAGTTGATCCACTTGCGGCCCTCGGCGCAAAAGGCCAGGTCGGTGCCTTCGGATATGATGCGGAAGTCCCGCCGGTTGCCCAGTTGCTTGCAGATCCGGGCCTGTTCGCGTGATATCCGTCTCCAGGCGGCGACGGGGCTGCGGGCGTCGAGCTGACAGGCGCCGTAGACGAAATCGGCAAATTCATGCGTCGACATGCCCGCTTCCTGAGCGTTTCCTGACGCCGGGTGCATGGTCCCGACCCAACGCAGAGCGCCGGAAGCAACCCTCTCGTGAAAGCGCCTCATCAGCTCGGACGAGCCCTGGGCCGCCGTCTTGATCTTGACCGGGGCAATATGCGCAAGGGTCCGGGTGTTGTCGGTTCCCACGACGGACAACAGGGCATCCATGGACTCGACAACCGTCCGGTCAATCTCGTGAATGTACTGAAGCTGTTCGTCTGAGGCGTTCTCGAAACGAATCCTGTCGAGCGTGGCATCGTGATAGAGCACCTTGGGGTGCGCGTCGAGCTTGAGGGCGCACTCGTAGCATGCCCGCACCAGGGGTACGGTGGCGATGTCGCCCCGGATGAGGACGGTTTCGCCCTCTTTCAAGGCCAGGCTGTACCTGATCAACAGGTCTGCGTGCTTGTGAACTCGAGGATCCATTACTGCTGAGTCTATGCCCGGAAACGGGTGCCTGCAATGCTGTTTTTCGCAAGCGCGCCATGGTGACGGGGCCACCGCCGGCAAGTGCGGCAAATCGCGGATGCGCCCAATTCCCCTCAAAACAAGGTAGCGCGTGCGCCTTTACCGTGGCATAATGCGATCGCTGGGGAAGATACGCGTCATGGTAGACAAGGTTCATACAAATATCGCATTGCCCGGCTACACGGTGTTGGAGTGCCTCGCCGAGGATCCGTGCGGCATGGAACTGAAGGCCCGGGCCGACCTCACGGGCAGGCTCGTGGCGATACACGTGTATCCCGGAGCTTCGGACGAGGTGCGTGAGGCCTTCCGCCGTTTTGCCTCCCATTTCAAGCCGCTGCGTGACGCGTTCAAGTTCGAGCATCTGCTGGAGGTCCGCGAGATCGGTGCGCGGGATGACTTCTGCTATTGCGTCAGCGACTACGTTGAAGGGTATGACGTCGCCGATTGGCTGAGACGCAAAGGCATGCTGGACGAGAGTGACGTGATGCTTGTCGGGCAGTACGCCGTCGTGGCCCTCGCCCATCTCTGGAACAGCGGACGTATCGTGCACGGGGATCTGAAGCTGACGGACCTCCTTGTCGCACCGGGCGGGGAAGTTAAGCTGCGCTGCTTCTCCACCTATGAGTCGGTCATGGTCGCCGCGCACCATCCGAGCCTCGCGCGTCCCAAGGGACCGTACGTGGCGCCCGAGGTCCGCAGAGGGGATTCGACGCCGACGCCGCAATCGGACATGTACTCCCTGGGCATGATACTGCTGCACTTGTTGACGGGAGCCTGTCCGCCGCCGGATCTTGTCCCCGTCGCACCCGGCAACGCCGCGAACATGCTGCTGTCGGACGCCATTTCGGTGTCGCGTCCCCTGACTATGCTCGTGCGCAAGCTGACTGCCGCGGACCCCCTGGCCCGGTATCGCGGCTGGAGCGATTTGCTGGCGGACATTGCGCTGATCGAGCAGGGGAGTTCCCCGGTCGTCGCCCCCGCACCTTTGAGCGCGACCGTTGGATCCGGCGACAAGGGTCTCCGGCCGCACGGCCGAGCTCCCCGTCGCCGCGCGCGCCGCCTCGTACTCCCGGCCTGCCTTGCTCTGATCTGTGGAGCTGTGGTCTCCTATCGACTGGCGTTTCGCGGCGACTCGATACCCCTCAGGCCAAAGGAATGTTCGCTGCCGCAGGCCGTCCCGCGGGAAAGGGCGATCCGGCCGCGGCACGGCGAGCCGCCGCCGCGTGCGGACGACGGACCGCCCGTGACGATTCAAGAGCCGGTCGAGGGGGCCGTTGACGAGACGGACGATCCCCCTGAGACGCCTCCCGAAGCCGTGCCGACCGACGCCAACGAGGTTGCCGTTGCTCCCGTGGCGGCCCCGGCCTGGCATGTGCCTGCCGAGTACCCGGAGGAAGGGGTCGAGGACTACGTGTTGATCATGCACGACGTGATGCGACTGGGCGCGAAACGCCGTTTCGAGGAAGCTCGGATGATGCTGGATCAGTGGCTGGTCATCAACGGCGAGAACCCCTACGGCGAGCACGTTGAGGACGAGAAGCGGCGCCTGGACATCACCCAGGCAGCGTTCGAGCGTGTGCTGGCGTCACGTATGCTGGTCAAAGGCGTGTCCATCGAAGCGCAGCCGGGGTTGTGCGGCGCGGTCACGGACGTTCGGGACGGTCAGCTCTGGGTCGCTCTGAAGTACGAACAGGGAGAATTGGAGGTTGCCATTCCGCTGAGCGAGGTGACCGAACACGATCTCTCCACATTGCTGCGACGTTGCTCGCCAACTACCTACGCGGAAGACATGGCCCTCTACCTGGCGGCGGGTGGACAGGTAGACGCGCTCGATGCCCTGATCGCGAAGGAGCAGATTGACGAGCCTTTGCTCGACCATCTTCGCAAGCTGGCACACGGCCGCCACTTCGTTGTCGACAACCTTCAGGCTCTGGATACGCTGGCGCGAATCGGCCACCTGGTCGATGCAGGTCTCTTCGAAGACGCTCGAACAGCGTTGACCGATGCCCGGGCCAAGTATGCCGTGACTGTTGTCTTCAGCCGGTTGCGGACCGATGAACTCGGCCGTCTCGACAGACAAATTGCCGAAGGTCTGGCGGAGCTCGAAGAGGTCTTTGCCGCCGCGACCGAGTTTTCGGTCGCCACGCTCAGCAAACCGGACCGCCAGGCCAGGCTGCGGGAGACCTTCGAAACCGCCATCGCGAAAGGACGTTGGCAGGAGTACGTCGGCTTCCTGGAAAGCGCTCTGCTCAACGCCCTCAGGACAAAGGCCTCCTTCAGCCGCAAGCGGCAGTATGAACGCGTCCTGGAGGAAGCGGTGATGCGCAACGCACTCAACCGGGCTGCGTTTGTTCACACTGTTGCCCCGGGGAAGCTCGCCGAGTTTGTCGCCGGCGATCCCGAGCGGGCCTTCGTGCGGTGGCTGCTGGGCAACGACCGGGCCCTGGACGCTTTCTTGAGCACGGTCAAACCGGAAGACGATCTGCTCCGTGTTCTGGGAATCTGGCGGGATCTCTGGCAACGGGACCCCAGGACGAGGGATACCTATTTCAACCTTGCCCTGGCCTTTGGCGTGGTTTTCGACAACCCCGTTCCCATGCCCGCCGAGGCCGACTCCGGCGGCGCGATGCCGGCCTTGTCGAGATACATGGCCAAATGCCGCGCCAGGTACGAGTTTTTTCGCAGAGCAGATGTGAAGAAGCAGCTTCGGGTCCAGCTCGCGAAGATGCCTGCCCGGGAGCTGATATGGGTCGTGGACGTATCCGCGCCGGACTCGGAGCTCCGCTGGGCGCAGACCCACGTCAACTACTCGCGGCGTGACTGGGGACGGGCGTATGGGCGTGTCCCGTACCGTATGGACAAGGCGCGCGGTGAACTTGAGGAGCCGCTCTACAGCGAGTACACGCTTGAGGAGATACGGAAGCGCGGGGGCGTGTGTGCGGACCAGGCGTATTTCTGTGTCGTGTCTGCCAAGGCCAACGGCATTCCGGCCATGATCATTTCGGGGGACGGTTCGCGCGGCCCTCACGCGTGGGTCGGCTACAAGGCGTCCGAAAAGGAATGGATCCTGGATGCGGGCCGCTACGAGGGCTATGCCTCCGGAACCACGCGCGACCCTCAGACGGGCAGGATGATCAAACCGACAGAGCTCTCGGTGGCGGCCGATTCGCGCGCCAGGGCGACGTCCCTCGAGAAAGCAAACCGCTGCCTGCGGCTGGCCGGTCTGTTTGTCCGGCACTCGCGGATCGACGAAGCCCGGCAAGCCTTTCGCATGGCGCTGGATGTCGGTTCGCGGCAGATCCGCGTCTGGGATGCCTACGTTGCGTTCCTGAGGCAGATGAACGTCGACCCCGACGAGTGGGAAGAGGTGATTGGCGAACTCAGGCAGAGCTTCCGTGACTATCCCGACATGCTCGCCTATGCCGACGGGCTCGAAGAGGAGATGCTCTTTCCGCTCATGGACTCGGCCGACATCGCCAAGGCCTTGCGTTCGCGGATAGGACGAATAGACCACTCCCAGGGGGACCGCACCGACCTCCTTCGTGAGAATATCCGGCGGCACGTGCGTGTTCTCGAATGGGATGGCGACGTGGACGGTGTGATCAGAGTATACGAAGACGCCCTCGATGACCTGCGCGGGGACAAAGTGTCGTTCCAGGAACTGTCCAACGATCTGTTCGCCTTTGCCAAGCGCTACGGAAAACACCACGACGCGATGCGGATCATCGACAGGGCGTTCCGCCGCGGCTTTCGCGGGTCGTATGGCGACTACTTCTACATGCGGGAGTACCGCAATATGCTCTACTGGCTCGCGGATTTGCATGAAAAAGACGGCGACGAGAGCAAAGCTGACCGCTATCGCCGCGACGCCGAACGGCTGGGCAGGCGGCTGTAGCTCAAGGCCGCGGAGAACGGGTTTGCCCCTCCCTGCCCTGCTCGTTCCCCGGTTCGAATGTGGAGTTGAACAGAAAGGAAGCGAAGACAGCGAAGAGCAGCGGAGCCATCGTCTTCAAGTTCCCGGTCAGTCGCCCGCCTCCAGTTGATCCGGATCGAACGGTTCCGACGAGATAATTGCTCTCAACAGTCGTGCCTTGTTGGCGAAGTTGGGTGAGTAGCCCAGGCAAAGCAGATGATGAAGCCAGCGCGCCGACCATCCGTACCAGTTGACGCCGAACATACGCCCGCACCCGCGGGAATTGGCCATGGCGAGGATGCAGCCGGGGTCGAACGGGGAGTAAGCCGTCAGCCGCCTGCCGGCGATGAGCCGCAGCATGTTGCCGGCTGCGTGCCGTCCCTGGCGGACCGCCAGCCACGCGCCTCTGCGCAACGGCTTTCCCCGGTGCACAAAACCGGCCGCATCTCCTGCCACGAATCCTGTCTCGGAGACCCTCAACGTGACGTCCGGCATAAGGCGTCCGTCGACGGTCTTCTCGAGGGACAGGTATCGCACCAGCGGCGGGGGCTGCACTCCGGCCGTCCATACGAGGCGGGCCTCGTTCATGGTTTCACCCGTGCTCAGGTTGATGCCCGCCCGGGTCACGCCGCGGACCCACGTTTCGTGCCGCACGTCTATGTCCAGTTCGGCCAGATTCTCATCGATATAGTCGCTGAAGAGCCCCGGCAGTCCGCGACACGTCCTGTCGCCCCGATTGAGAAGGACGACCGGCCGGTCTCGGCCCGCGAGAAGCAATCGCCGCTTTAGCTGCGTTGCGATGGCAACGCCCTTGTGTCCGCCGCCCGCAACGACGTACGCGCTCGAATCGCCGGTCAGCGCCTCAACGCGCAATCGGCGGGCGTCCTCAACCGAATCCAGCGTCAGCATCAGGTCTCCCCGCGACGACAGGTGGCGGAGGTCGGTCTGTGCGCCGGTGGCAATGAGAACATAGTCGAACGGGACGGACTCCGCCTCCGTGATGACCCGGCGCGAGTCGAAGTCGATGCCTTTGACTGTCGCGTTACGGTAGGCGAATCCCCAACGCCGGGCGGCATCGGCGAGCGGGTAGCACAGGGCGGATGGAGGCATGTCGAAGCCGACAACCTCCGGTGCGGCGGGCAGATGCTGGTGCGTTTCGCGCTTGTCAAGAAGCAGCACGCCGACGGTTGCGGCCCGCGCGAGGCGCGCGGCCGCGGCCAGTCCCGCGAAGCCTCCACCCACTATTGCGACGCGCTTCATGGCCGTCTCAGTCTCTCGCGCAACCCGGTGCGACGCTGGCGGATCTCGTTGTTCTGGATGGCGATGTAGACCGCCTTGCGCGAGCCGACCAGGCACACCAGTTTCTTGCCGCGCGTGATGGCCGTGTAGAGCAGGTTGCGCTGAAGCAGCTTGTAGTGTTGCGTTGCCAGCAGAATGACTACCGCCGGATACTCGCTGCCTTGGGACTTGTGGATCGAGCAGGCGTACGCGTGAACCAACTCGTCCAGCTCGGCAAAGTCGTAGCGAATGCGCATGCCGTCGAAATCGACAAGCAGCTCCTGGTTCTCTTTGTCTACGCGGGCGATGTGGCCGATGTCGCCGTTGAAGACCTCCTTGTCGTAGTTATTGCGTATCTGCATGACACGGTCGCCCTTGCGGTACTTGCGGCCGAAGCGCTCGAACTCCGTGCCCGACGGATTGAGACTCTCCTGCAGAACGCCGTTCAGGTTGTCGGCGCCGAGCTGGTTGCGGCGCATCGGCGTCAATACCTGGATGTCATCCATGGGGTCGAACCCGAACTTGCGCGGAATGCGGCGCATAACCAGCTCCAGCATCGCGGTCACGACCGCGTCGGGTTCGTCAGCCTGCACAAAGAAAAAGTCGGTGTCGTCGTCCCTGGCAGTGTCAATCCACTCGCCCCGGTTGACGAGGTGGGCGTTCCTGGTGATGGCGCCGCCCTCCTTCTGACGGAAGATGACGTCCAGCTTGCGGCAGGGAATCGCATCGGAGTGAATGATGTCCCTGAGCACGTTGCCCGGTCCGACGCTCGGTAGCTGGTCGATGTCGCCGACAAGTATCAGGCAGCCGGCATCGGGCAGCGCGGCGAGAAAATCGCGCATGAGGCTCACGTCGATCATCGATACTTCGTCCAGAATGAACACGTGCCCTTCGAGACGATTGTCGGCATCGAAGTCGAATTGTCCGGTTTGCGGCTGATACTTGAGCAGCCGATGGATCGTTTTGGCCGTGTGGTGCGTGGCCTCTTCCATGCGTTTGGCCGCGCGTCCGGTGGGCGCAGCCAGGTGGATGGTCAACCCGCGCGCCGTAAACACGTCAACCAGAGCCCGGATAATCGTCGTCTTGCCCACGCCGGGACCGCCGGTGATGATTGCGACCTTCTCGGACAGTGCCGTGCGCAACGCCTCCGCCTGCATCGGCGCGAACTTGATGCCCGCCTTGGTCGCGGCCCACGGTATGGCCTTGTCCACGACGATCGGCCGGAAAGCGGGGGCTACACTCATGAGTCTGTGGAATCTCTCGGCCACGACACACTCGGCCTTGTAGAGAGACGTCAGATAGATGCTCTCGTTCTCCTTCGTCAGCGTTTCCCGCTGGAGCTCCTGCTCCAGGCCTTCGGTCAACCGTTCGACCGGGATTTCCAGCAGGGACTCGCCCTGGAGCAGCAGCTCGCCGATCGGACAGTAGCAATGCCCTTCATCCGCCATCGTCTTCAGCACGTAAATGATCCCCGCGCGAGCCCTGACGAGCGAATCCGGTGCGAGCCCCATGCTCATGGCCACGCCGTCGGCCGTCTTGAACCCGATGCCCCACACGTCTTCGCACAGGCGGTAGGGATTCTCGCGGATGATGGCGACCGACTGGTCGCCGTAGCGGCGGTAGATGCGGGCGGACTGGCCGGCGCCGATGCCGTGTCCCTGCAGGAAAATCATGATGTCCCGCACGCCTTTTTGCTCGCCCCACGACTCCTTGATGCGGGCGCGGCGCGTAGGGCCGATGCCGTCGACCTCTTGCAGGCGGCCCGATTCCTTGTCGATGATGCGCAGCGTTTCTTCGCCGAATCGGGCTACAAGCCGTTTCGCGAGCTCCTTGCCGATGCCGCGCACCATGCCGCTGGCGAGATAGCGTTCGATCCCTCTGGCGGACGTGGGAGGCACGCACACGATCGATTCGGCCTGGAACTGGTAGCCGTGCTGCTTGTGGCGCGTCCAGGCCCCGTTTGCCTGCAGCGTTTCGCCGATCCAGATCGCCGCGCACTTGCCCACGACGGTTGCCGGCTCGGTCTGCCCGTCGATCTTGACGCGGCACACCGTGTAGTGCGTATCCTCCGAATGGTAGACCACGGAGTCCACCACGCCCGACAACGTCTCCGCTTCGCGCTGTTTCGGCGCCGGCGCCTTTGCCGGCTTCGGCGTCCACCTTTTGCTGCTACGCGACATAATAACGGCCGACAGAATACGCGTATTCACCCCGCCAACACAAGCGAATCCGCAGAGTCGCGAGCATTTCGCGCAGCTTGAAGCGTGAGATGGCACCCCTCTCAGATCCCTGGGAGTCCCGCGCCCCCTCTTCTTCCGAAAAACGCCACTCTGCAAGTGCAACAAATCGCTCGCAAGTCCTTGAGGTGCCGTGCTATACGCGCTCGCAGTAGGGAATCTGTGGAATATGCGGGCTAGCCGCGCGTACACGCAGGCGGCAGAAATTGCCGCCTGTCGCCGCTGTTTTCTCCGTTCTGCACGATTTGGCCGTCGCGGCACCCGGCCTGCTACCGTGCACGTATGAAACGTACTATACTGTCCCGGCTTCTGCCGCTCGGATGCTGCCTGGCGGTGGTCGGTCCGTTCTTTTTGGCAGGGGCGGCAAGAGCCGAACCGGCGTGGCACAAACACGCTCTCCAGGTGCATGTGGGATACGTGGAGAACTTCGCCAACGTCGATTCGCGCCCCGGCTACAAGCCTCTCGCCATGGGTAACGACATGCAGTTCGGCGTCGGCTACGACATGGTGATGGACGACTGGGTGGACCTGCACTGGGATGTCTACCACTCGGAGAAGGGCAAGTCCCAGCGCAGTGTGCGCGGCTATGGGCATGACGATGACAGAATCGCCATCAACCTGGAGATCTTCGGCCTGTCCTCGATGGTCAGGTTACGCCACAACCGGCCCGGCCGCCGGATCGTGCCGTGGGTCGGTGTCGGTCTCCATCTCGGCCTGCTCGAAAGAAAGGAGCAGGAACGGCTCGTGACTGCCGGCCAGCTCGTGCTCAAGCCCAGGCTTTCCGACAGGAGCGGCTCGATCGGGGCGGAAGTAGCGGCGGGTCTTGACGTCTATCCCACGCGGCAGAGTGCCTTCGCCCTGTCGTTCGCGGGACGGTATCGAAAGGCATTCATAAACGGTCACTTCGACGGCGATATCGACGGAATTGCGGCCATTTTCGCCCTGAAGTGGGACTTCGGCCTGTCAACACGGTAGAGGTGCAGCATGCGCGTAACGAATGACATGTCCCGGCGAATGATGATCCAGTACCTGACGGATCACGGCGACTCCCTGTATGACCTCCAGGACAAGGTCGCGAGCGGAAAAAAGGTCAGGCGGCCCTCCGACGATCCGATGGCATACAGCCGAATTGCGCGCTTCCGGCAAGACGGCGCGGAAATCGATCGGTTCCTCAGAAGCACGCAGCGCACCTACGACGAGTCCGTGAGGTACGACGGCATCCTTCAGCAGGTATCCAAGAACCTGCAGCGCGTGACGGAAATCGTCGTGGACGCGTCGGACCCCTCGCTCGCCGTGTACGCCCCGGAGGTGTTCGCCGAAGAAGTCGATCTCATCGTCGAAGACCTCGTCAGCCTTGCCAACTCGACCTCTAACCGTTCGTCGCTCTTCGGCGGCTTGAGGACCGACACTCCCGCGTATACCGTCACGCGCGACGCTGAGGGGCGCATCGCCCTGGTGGAGTACCAGGGCAACGCCGGTATTCGGCAAGTCGAGATCGCCGACGGTGTTATGACTCCGGGCAGCATTGTCGGTACGGACCTCACCAGCGAAGCCGGCCTGTTCCAGTCCGCGTCGGTGGACATTTTTGCCGATTTGATCCAGCTGCGCGATCGACTCCTTGCAGGTGAGAATCCCGTTGAGCTTGAACAGTTCACGGCCGATGCCGGCGCCGACACGCTCACCGTAGGCAATGTGTATTCGACCGGTTGCACCGTCAACCTTCAGAGCACCGACACGCTCCCGGGCGGTCTGGAGGGCGGGCGGACATACTACGCGATCAGCGTGTCCCCTACCGAGATTCGGCTGGCGAATTCACTGGCCGACGCCCGTGCGGGCATCGGTGTCGACATCACCGATGCCGGCGTTGGCGAGCACGGCATAACCCAACAGTCCCTGGCGGACGCCGACCGCAATCTCCACCACGTTCTCTCGCATCTCAGCTCGCTCGGAGCGCGCGAAGAACGGCTCCGCCTGCACGAGTCGTTTCTGCGGGACATGGACTTCTCGGCCACCGAAGAGCTTGACCGGGAGGAATCCGTCGACGTAGCCGAGGCCATTACCGAAATGAGCGCCAAGCAGGTGGCATATGAAGCCGCCCTGCGCGTGACCGCGACCATGCTCGACACGTCCCTGGTCAACCTCATCTGAGGTCTTACGGTTTCAATCGCCGCCGAGAACGCTTTGGTGTTGAATCTGTTCGCTTTCCCTGCTTGAATTGGTGCGTCATGGCAGAGAGTACGCAGCAGACTTCGACACAGGCGGACAAGAGCAAGGGCAGATCCCGCAAGTGGTTCGTTCGCAAACGCGACGGTTCGGTCTTCGGCCCCGAAACGACGGAAGTCCTCCTGGAGTGGGCAGCCCAGTGCCGGTTGGTCAGCGGAAACGAGGTGTCGGAGGACAGCAAGGTATGGGTGGCGGCCGAGCGTATCCCCGAATTGCAGATGTGCTGGACGGCGTCCTTGCCGGACGGACGCACCTACGGACCTTTCAACGTGCTGGCGACGCACGAACTCAACAAGCACAACGTGCTGTCGGCCGATGCCAAGCTCACCAACACGATTACCGGCGAAACGACGACCGTCGGTGAACGGGTCGAGCAGGAACTCAAGCACAAACAGGGCGATATGTTCGGTGCGGAAGAACCGGATTCCCCCAAACCGAAGCGGAAGCGCAAGCGGTCGAAGAAATCGGACGCGACCGGGAGGGAGGACGCAGTGGCGCCAGAAGACAGCAAAGAAACGCAGGCCCTACGAACGGAACTGGAAGGGTTGCGTGCGCAGAGCAAGACGCTTGAAGAGCGAACCCGGAAACACAAGGAAACCCTGAAGACGCGCACGGCCGAACACAAGGCCGAGCTCGCCGCGATCGTAGAAGAACGCAACGCGTTGGCCGCCGAGCTGGAGCAGCTCCGCGAACAGAGCCAGGCGGTCCCCGCGGCGGAGGCGGCTGACCCCGAGCAGATAACGGCCCTCGAAGAGCAGTTGGAGGCGTGCGGGGAAGAACTCGAAGCCGCCCGGAGTGAACTGAAATCGAAACAGGAAGACCTGGCGGCGCTGGGAGCCAAACTCAGCGACACAAGCCAGGAACTGGAGGTGGCCCTCGAAGCCACGGAGAAGAAGCTGTCGGACGAAAGCGCGCGCGTGGCCGAGCTCACCGGTGAACTGGAAGAGGTCAGAGGCGAGCTGGAAGAGGCGCGCCAGGCGTTGCGGGAGGGTGCCGCGGCAGAGGGCGAATCGAACGACGAAGACAAGGCGACCATCGAAGCTCTCAGCCGCCAGATCCGCGTACTGAAAGAGGACCTCGAAAAGACGCGTCTGGACCTTGAGGGTGCGCGCGAAGCGCTTGAGGCGAAACACGAGGAAGTCCAGGCAATGCGTATCGAGATCCGCGACAGCGATACGCCGGTCGATGAGCGCGTTGAGGAACTTGAGGCCAGGCTGCATGCGGTCGTGCTCGACGCGGCGAACAAGGAGAAGACCTTCAAGCGGGAAAGAAGCGAACTCCGCGAACGGCTCAACGAGACGGAGCAGCGTCTCGAGGAGAGTCGCGAACAAGCGCTGGAGCTGGCCGAAAAGCTGAAGAAGGCCGAGGCGGGCGTGAGCAGCGCGGACGCGCGCCAACGCGCCTTGCGGACGGACATGGAGAGCCGCTACTCGCGGACCCGCCGGGAGTTGGCGGGCGCCCAGATGGCACTGACGGAGACGCGGCGGAAGCTGTCCTTTTTTGCCATCGCCGGCGTGGTCTGCCTGGCCCTGGCGGTGATCTTTGTCTGTCTCTGGCTTGGTGCGCGTCGCGACAGGGACCGGGTCCCCGGGCAATCGGCCGTGGCCGGTGCGGGGGAGCCGACGGGCGCCGTCGAAGAGAGTCAACAGGAGCAACCGTCCGGCGTTGTCGGGGAAACTGGAACCGGGACCGCGCCTCCTTTCGCCGCTGGGGGCGCAAAGACGCCCACGTATCCGCGCGTCAAGGCGCCCGGTGTGAGTACCAAGTTCACGACCACGACGTGTACGATGACGTTTGAGCAGCCGGTGTTCACGTCAATGGCGACCATCTCCACGGCGGCCAAGACACAGTTGAAGCAGATTGCCATGCAGGTGCGGGACTACATGGGCGACTTCACGTTGACAGTCCGGGGGCACACCGACAACGTGCCGCTCAGGGGCAAGGGACTCTACCGGAACAACCAGGAACTCGGCCTGGCACGCGCCAAGGCCGTCCACGCCTTCCTGGCGTCGGAGGGCAAACTCTCCGCCCGATCGATGGAAGTCGTCAGTGCGGGAGACAAAGACCCGCCTTTCCCGAATGACAAGGTCGAGACCCGTCGCAAGAATCGTACGGTGGTCCTGATCCTGACGAAGAAGAAATAGGGAGTGACAGATATGAACAGCATGGACAGACGTGGTTTTCTCAAATCGGCCGCGGCCGGCATTGGCGCGGGACTCGCCATCAACCGGGCTGCATCCGCCGCTCCGGATGCGCCTGCCTCCAAGGGTAAGTGCGTGGCCGGTCTCGCCTGCAAGCCGCTGGAAACGGTCAGGATCGGCATAATCGGCGTCGGTGCCCGCGGGGGCGGACACCTCGGTACCTACCTGCGGCTGGACGGCTGCGAGATCAAGGCGATCTGCGACACCCACGAGCCGGCCGCGAAACGGGCGCAACAGCGCGTCGTGAAGGCCGGCAAGCCTTCTCCCGAGATCTACACCAAAGGCGACCACGACTACCGCCGCATGCTGGAGCGCGACGATCTCGACCTGGTCGTGGTGGCTACGCCTTGGCGTTGGCACACGCCGCAGTGCGTCGACGCCATGAAGGCCGGCAAGCACGCCTGCACCGAGGTGCCCGCCGCCGTCACGCTCGACGAGTGCTGGCAGCTCGTGGACACCGCCGAGGCCACGCGGAAGAACTGCATGATGATGGAGAACTGCTGCTACGGACGGGACGAGCTCATGGTGCTGCACATGTGCCGCCTCGGCGTTTTCGGAGAGCTCACGCACGGTGAGTGCGCCTACATCCACGACCTGCGCGGCCAGATGGGCGCAATCGAACGCGGCACGGGCTCGTGGCGCACCAAGCATCACGAGACACGCGACGGCAACCTCTATCCCACCCACGGACTGGGACCGGTGGCGCAGTACATGAACATCAACCGTGGCGACCGTTTCGATTACCTGTCGTCCATGAGCTCACCGGCCCTGGGCCGTGCCGCCTATGCGAAGAAGCGCTGGCCGGCCGATCACATGCGTAACAAGGCCACCTACATCTGCGGCGACATGAACACCACCCTGATCAAGACCATCAAGGGACGTTCGATCATGGTGCAGCATGACACGACCACCCAGCGCCCCTACAGCCGCATCAATCTCGTCCAGGGCACGAAGGGCATCTTCTGCGGCTACGAGTCGCGTGTTGCCATCGAGGGCCGCGGCAACACGCACCGCTGGCAGGACCTGGCGAAATGTCGTGAGGACTTCGAGCATCCGCTGTGGAAACGCATGGGCGAGGAAGCCAAGAAGGCCGGCGGCCACGGCGGCATGGACTTCATTATGAACTGGCGTATCGTCCACTGCCTGCGCAACGGTGAGCCGCTGGACCAGGACGTCTACGACGCTGCCGCCTGGTCGGCTGTCGGCCCGTTGAGCGAGGCGTCCGTCGCCAAACGCAGCGGTTCGGTTGACGTGCCCGACTTCACGCGCGGTCAGTGGAAAACAATGAAACCGCTGCCGATAATCACTTAGCCGGCGTCCTCGGGATGACAGGCGCAAGGTCGCGGGGTATGTCTTTTCGCTACTCGATCTGGAAGTTCGCCCAGGGATTCGAGCCTTCAAATCCCTGGCCGGGATTGCTGAGCACCTTGCCGTGGTGGGAGTTTCCCGTAAAGGAGTAGTCCGTGCCCGATGAGCTCCGTCCCGCACTGTTCCCGTAGATCAGGTTCCCGTTCCCTTTGTCCTGAAGACCGAATTCGTTTAGCATGATGCTGTTGTGCGAAACGCGATTGCCGCCCTGTTCCAGCAGCAATCCGATGCGATTGTCCGTGAGGTTGTTGTTCTCTACGCGGTTGGCCTGTCGCTTGACGTGAATACCCGCGCCGCTACGGCCCGTCCTGCCGTTCAGACTGCAGGTATTGTTCCGTATCGTGCAGCCCAACCCGGCCGTTATGCCGTTTGTCGCGTTGTCGACACAGAGGCACTTGTCTACCGTACAGTAGTCGGACGGGACGACCCCGTCTCCCGCATTCCCCGAGACCACGCAATCCCTGACCAGCGAACCGTTCCCCGTCTGGATGCCGCTCCCCCCGTTGTCACAGATCTTGCAGTCAAGCAGCCTCCCCGATTCCGACGTCACCACTCCCGGCCCGCCGCACTCCCCCACGTTGCACCGCTCCAACGTGGCGCCGAACCCGGCTGTCATTCCTCCCAACCCGTTCTGATAGAACTTGACGTGCGACACCTCGGTGTGGACCGCCCGGGGGGCAAACAGCCCCCATCCCGGCCACTCCCCGATGACGCCGTTGCGGATGCTGGTGTTGCGTATGTCGTCCAGTATCCGTACCCCATGGTGAGCCTTGTTCGTGCCCCAGATCGAGAACCCGTTCAGGTCGAGTCGTACGTTGTGGGCCGCGACCGTTATGCCGCTGTGACCTCCCTCTCCGTTCAGGCTGTTCGCCAGATAGAACGAACCCGAGTTCGTGACTACGAACGGCAGCTCGTAGATCGCCGTACGCGGCTCGACCACGTTCAGGCTCTTTATGTCCGAGTACGGCTTCCCGTCCCTGAAAGCGCTGGCCGGGGGCTCAATCCTGCCGGACGTCAGGTTGTCCGGGTCTCCGCACGCGACGACGCAGCAGAGAATGCCGACGATGCAAAACGGCAATAGTCGTTTCCAGTTCATTTCCCGGTCTCCTCTACGGGAACGGCAGTACGCACACCGCCAGCGGCACCGCGATCTCGCTGCCCGTGGGAGCAAGCCTGCCCGTTGCCGGATCGACGCGATAGGCGACAACATTCCCGCTGTTCTGGTTCGCTACAAGAAGAAAACGCCCGGACGGATCCAGCGCGAAACAGCGCGGCGTCTTGCCGCCACAAGACCGGTGTTGCTTGAGCGCAAGCTTGCCCGTCGCACCGTCCAGCGCGAACACCGCGATGCTGTCGTGGCCGCGGTTGGACGTGTAGACGTAGCGTCCGTTGGGATGAACCGCGATCTCCGCCGCCGTGTTGCGCTCGTTGAAATCTGCCGGAAGGGCGCCGATCGTCTTCAGCAGCTCCGGCGTGCCGGTGGCGATATCCCAGGCATAGGACGTCACCGTTGCGTCCAGCTCGTTGAGCACGAACAGGTAGCGCCCGTCACGGGAAAACGCCGCGTGGCGCGGTCCGCTGCCCGGCGGCGTCACGGCGCATGCGGGACCATGGGCCGTCAGCCTGGCGGTATCGGTATCTACGCGGTAGATCATTACGCGGTCGATGCCCAGGTCGCAAACCAGCGCCAGCTTGCCCGTGGCGTCCAACGTGACCCCGTGCGCGTGCGGTCCCGCCTGGCGCCTTTCGTTTGGCCCTGAACCCTTGTGCTGGATGGATTGCGTCGACTCCCCCAGTCGACCGTCCGCACCAACCGACAGCACACCGACCGAACCGCTGACGTAGTTCGCCACAATCAACGTCCTGCCCGACGGATCGAGCGCCAGGTGGCACGGTCCGGTGCCGCCTGCACCCTCTTCACCGATCTGCGTCAGAAGTCCCGTTTCCGCGTCGATGCCGAATGCGGCCACGCTGCCTTCTTTGCGGCCCTCGAAGTTGCTGCGTTCGCCGACGGCATACAGGAAACGCCTGTTCGGGTGAATTGCCAGGAAGGACGGATTGGTCGACCTCGCCGCCAGGACCGGTGCCGAGAGCTCTCCCGTGGCCCGGTCGAGCACCGTCATGTAGATGCCCTCGCTGCCCTTGCGGGTGTAGGTGCCGACGTAGAAACGGATCCCCGCACTCTCCGCGCCCATCGACACGGCTCCCACAACCATCTGCGCCGCAAGTACGACAACTCCCCAGTCCATGACAACCCCCTACCAATGCCCGTAGGCGATGTCTCTCGGATCCTTGGGCAACTTCAGCAGCCGGTTTCCCGTCACATAGTACTTGACGAAATTGTGTCGCTTTGCCCCGAATGAAGCGGTTGCAGTGATCTCCTTCACGAGATGTTTCGTCAACATGTGCAGGCGCCCGTGCGTCTTGAGCGACATCATCAACAACGGGTGCAGTTCCATATAGCGCCAACGGGCCTTCACTCGCGAACACAAGAACGAGACCACGTCTCCAGCCAACGGGATCTTGCCCACCGACTTTCCGGCGACGTAACAGACCGAGTCAAAGCTGCTCTTCAAGGCGGCGGAATCGTTGGTGTCCGACATTCGACTAACCCTCCTTTTTCACCTGCGTTGACAGTAACCGTGTGACCAGACAGTGCGGGCGAAACGCCCCAATCGGGATGCTCGGGCAAAACAGGGCCGAAGTCAACGTTTTTGACCAACGCCAGCAATTCTCATTATGGCCACGCCCCCTGCGACACAAGGTCGCAGGGGGCGTGGCCATAATGAGAATTGCTGGACCAACGCCCGTCAGTCTTGACTTCGCGGAGTGTTTGCGCGACGGTTTGGGGATTTTGCAGTCGACGGAACCATTCCAAAACACCAGGAGGGCAGGGGTATTCCTGCGGTAGCGGATGAAGAAGACAGGCATCGATAGACGTAGTTTCCTGCGGCGGGCCGGCGGGCTGGCGCTCGGCGCGGCAGCGCCGATGGTCGTGCCCGCGAGCGTGCTGGGCCGGGGCGGTATGGTCGCGCCAGGCGAGCGCATTACGATGGGTTGCATCGGCCTGGGCGGTCGGGGACAGGGCATCATGCGCCAGTTCATCAACCAGCCCGACCTGCAGGTCGTTGCGCTGTGCGATGTGGAAAAGGGCTTTGAGCGCTGGGGACTGAAACAGGCGTCGGAGACGGCCGCGAAGCACTCCGAGAAGATCGGCCGGCCGATTCGGCAACCGTCGCTCGGTATCTACCGCGATTTCCGCGAGCTGCTGGCGCGCGACGATGTCGACACGGTCTCGATCGCCACGCCCGATCACTGGCACGGCATAATCTCGGTCGCCGCCGCCAAGGCCAACAAGGACATCTACTGCGAGAAGCCGCTTACGAACTCGATCCCCGAGGGGCGCGCGGTGTGCGACGCGGTGGCCAGGCACAGCCGGGTCCTCCAGACCGGCAGTCACGAGCGCTCGAACGATTCCTGCCGCTACGCATGGGAGCTCGTGAACAACGGCCGCATCGGCGAGCTGCGCGAGATCGAAGTCCGCCTGCCGACCGACCAGGGGCATCACAACAGAATCCGGCAGTCCAAGGGACCGTACACTCCGCGGCCCGCGCCCGAAACGCTCGACTACAACATGTGGCTCGGCCCGATCCCGTGGCGTCCCTATTTCAAAGAGAGCACTCACTTCGGTTGGCGTTTCGTGCTCGATACGGGGGGCGGCGAAATGACCGACCGCGGCGCGCACGTGCTGGACCTTGCCCAGTATATCATGAACGCCGACGAAACCGGGCCGGTCGAGCTGCGCGCCGACGGAACCCAGGCCGACAGCCCGCTCTTCGACGCCTTCATGGATTTCACGTTCGAGTGCAAGTATGCCAACGGCATCCGTGTCTACGGGTGCAGTCGCGGCCGTCGCGGACTCAAGCTGATCGGCACCGAGGGCTGGATATTCATCCACATCCACGGCGGGCGGCTCGAGGCCAGCAATCCCGCGCTGTTGCGCGAAAAGATCCTGCCGTACGAAAAACACACCGAACGCAGCCCCGGCCACCAACGCAACTTCCTCGACTGCGTGCGCTCGCGGCGGCTGCCGATCGCGCACTGCGAGTGGGGCCACCGCACCGGCTCGCTGTGTCACCTGTTCAATACCTCGATGCTGCTGCGCCGGCCGTTCAAGTGGGACCCGGTCGAAGAGACGGTCATCGACGACGACGAAGCCAACCGCGTGCTGGCGCGACCCATGCGTCAGCCCTGGCACGTGTGATTGCGGATAGGAGGGAACGGAACCATGCAGCGTAGAAACAGCAACTGTCTGACGGCTATTCGCGCGACGGCCGGCCTGGCCGCGATGCTCTGCCTTGTGTCTTGTGCCACGACCTTCAAGCGCGAAGAGCCGATGCCGGATCTCGACGAGCGGTTGGAGGCGCTGGCGACATACGACTACGGCGCCGACCGCACACCTGTCGCTTCCCTGGCGGCCTACCTTACGGACAACAGCGACGCCGGGGTCCGCCGTGCGATCGAATCGCGGCTTGCCGCGTTTGTGCTCGATGAAAACGCCACGCGCGCGGGGCGTCAGGCCGCGGTCCGCGAACTGGGCCGCGTCGGTACGGTGCGTTCAGTGCCGGCCCTGATCGAGTTGCTGGGTTCGGAAGAACTCGGCGACGACGCGGCCATGGCCCTCGAACGCATCACCGATTCCGCGGTAACCGCGAAGCTGCGCAATGCGCTCGGCGTGTGTGGCGAAGGGGCTGATTCGCGCATCGTCTCGATTCTCGGTTGCCGCCGTGACACCGAGGCCGTATCCCGGATTGCGGCCTATCTCCAGGGGCCTGCCCCGGACAGTGCCGTACGTGCGCTGGGCAAGATCGCAACACCCGCCGCGGCCCGCGAACTGGCGACGGCCCTGCCAAACCTGAAAGGCGCGGCGCGTGCCGCTGCCTGGGATGCGTTGCTTAGCTGCCACCGCGCGGCGCTGGGCGAGGGCGACAAGCAGGTTGCGGACGAGATCGAGCTGGAACTGGACGGCGCCGGTGCGCCGGCGCATGTACGCGCCGCGGCTACGCTGGCCTCGCTCCAGAACGACAGTCCCGACGACCTGGCGCGCCAGGCGTCCGTGTTGCTGGCGTCCAAGAATCCTGCCCGCCAGGCCGCGGGAATCCGTCTTGTGCGAGCAGCGGCCGATGAGCAGGCACTGCTCGCGCTTAGCCGTTCACTCTCCACCCTCCCGCCGTCGTCGCAGATAGCGCTCCTCGGTCTCCTGTCGGACAGGAAACCGGCCGGGGCCGCGGAGGCGGTGCTCGGACTCACCTCCTCGGAAGAGGTGTCGGTCCGAAATGCGGCATTGCGTGCGCTGGGTCACCTGGGAACGGCGGGCAGCGTGGACGTCCTTATCGACGCCGCCGCCGAAGGCGCCGAGGACAGCCGGCCCATCGCGCGCAAGGCGTTGCGCCTGGTCACCGGCGTTGGCGTGAATGAACGTATTGTCGCGGTGGCGTCGGCGCCGCCGACGTCCCGCCGCGTTGAAGCCCTCGCGGTCATCGGGGATCGCGGGATGCGGCAGGGTTTGCAGGTTCTCTTCGCCTCGGCGACCGATGCGGATGCGGACGTTCGCGCCGCCGCGATACCCCCGCTCGGCGATCTGGTTGGGACGCGGGAGTGGAAGATGCTGGTCCGATTGGTTGGCGCTGTTGCAGACGACAGGGACCGGCAGCTTGCGATTACCGCCGCGGTGAGCGCTGGACAGCGTATGAGAGATCCGGGCGGCGTGATTGCGGTGGAGCTGTCCCGCACGTCTGCCTTGCCCGTGCGGGCGGCCCTGCTGACGCTTGCGGGACGCCTGACGGTCGCCGCCGCCCTGCCCGAGCTGAAGCGGAGCGTATCCGACGCCGATGCCGGTGTGCGTCAGGCGGCAGTGCGCGCGCTCGGGAACTGGAAGACGCCGGCGGCGCTAGCCGCCCTCAAGGCGGCGGCTGCGAACGAAGACGAACAATCGCGCCGCCTGGCTCAGCGAGGCGCGCTTGATGTCATTCGCAATGCGAACGGGATGTCGGATTCCGAACGGATCAAGCATTACCGTGAGTTTGCGCCCCTGCTGACGCACGTAGACGAACAGCGCCTGCTGCTTTCCGCGGTCGGCAATCTCAGAGGTTCCGGGGCGGTGGCGTTCGCGGCCGAGTTCATGCAGCGGCCCGAGGTGCGCGCCGAAGCCGAAGCCGCCGTGATCCGCATCGCAAAGTCGTCCGGCAAGCCGAACCCGGTGACCGCCGCCGTCTTGCAGCGGATCGTAACCCAGTCGCAGTCGCAGGCCATGCAGAACGCGGCGAAGGGGCTGCTGGGGGGAGATGAACAATGAACAGAAGGAACAGGCGAACGGAAGGAACGTTGAAGAAGATGAGAGAATCCCTCCGACATCTCTTCTGTTCGCCTGTTCCTTCTGTTCGATATTCGACGAAACCGATCCGGTAGTTCTCTCCATCAAGCGACCGCCCGATCGTCGCCTGGTCCTTGTACTGAAACCGGTGGCAGCCTACGAACTGGGGATGGCGCAGCACGGCGCGTACGTACTCGGCGTACATCTCGGCGCGGTGCTTCTGGCCGCGCGCACCACTTCGCGCACTTCATGGGCCGTACTGTATGTGCCCCGACCGGTCCCGTCAACTTGGTCGGGATTGGGAACCAGCTGCCCGGGAGCGTTGCCGGTTTGAAACCGGAGACGATTTTTCTCAAAAAGGAGGATGACTTGTGCCTTGGCGCTGTGGTAGAGGGCATGTTCGCATAGTGTTAGTGACTCACCCTCCCAAAGCTGTCGAAAAAAACAAGAAAAACCGGCGC
>CAZKRK010000016.1:0-6916 GCA_964555035.1 uncultured Victivallales bacterium
GAACCGCGAAGGGCCGGGCAACTTGGGTTGTGGGCCCCGGCCCGCCTTGTATTGTGGTTTGCGCTTCGCAACAGTAGGTGCCGCTCATGATATACTCCGAGCTACTGACGATGGAACGTGACGAGATGCTCCGCTACAAGTGGACTGAGTCCGAAAAAGCCGGACGTGACTTGGGAGATGTGGCACTGCTCGACTGGGCTCGCAACCATGACGCCGCGTTCCTTGAGTATGCGAAGAACCAATTCGGCGAACCCTCCGACATTGCCGTCGCCGTGGGGTAGCCGGGAACTTCACCGCTTCCTCCTTGTTCGCACGGGAAGACGAGATCGACCCGGCTGTCCCCCGTTCATCGGAACGGCTCTGGAGAGCCGTTCTCCTGTTGCTCTTACGACGGGAGGGGGCTGAAATCTTCGCCTGGTCCCGCCCCCGGTGCGCTGCGCTTCCGAGGCAACTCGAGGTGGAATCGGCAGAAATGTCCAATGAACTTGGACATTGAGAATTGAGCATTGAACATTGAACATTTCTGAAGTTCCTGGTCAGCCCCGCCCCCGGGCGCTTTGCGCCCAAGACAATTCCGAACGGAAACTCTAGCCTGTTACAGGCCGGCAAAGAAGATGAAGTAACGAGATTAGGCAAAGAGATGCAGGATTGGGACCGCCTGCTACTTCATCTCATTACCTCATCTCATTACTTTGTCTCTCCCTGCCGAAGGGAAAGACCATGACAACGCAAGACCCTCGTCGTACCGTCACTTGCACGCGGGGGGCTATTTCGCGTATACTAAAGTCGTGAGGTGCTTCTTGCCTCAGTGTTGTGAGCTTTTGACCGTGGAGATGCGCCAATGTGGGGCCGACGAAGTTTGACATGTGTCTGTTGGGCGGCAGTGCTTTGCCTGGCGGTTCGGTTTGTGCAGGCGCAGGAAGCGTTGCTGGGCGAGGCAAGTTTCCGCTCGGTCATGCAAACCAGCGACGCCTCGCCTTCGGAGGACGCCGGGGCTGCCTTGGACGGCGATACGGGGACTTCCAGCCGAACCGACGACATTCCCGACAGCTACTGGCAGGTCGAGCTCGACGGAACGCACCATCTCACACGGATTGAAGTGGACAACGCCGGCGGCCGTTACTTGCCCCCTCAGATGGATGGGCTTGTGCTGCGGATTTTCGGCATGACCGACCAGACAGTGTTCACGACCAATCTTGCGAATCCGGGGCCCGGCGCCACTTGGAGCGTTGACCTGCCGGACGACACGCGAGGGCGCGCCGTACGCATCGGCCTGGAGGACGGCCAGCCAAACGGTCGCGGGCTGCACGTCGTCGCTCTGGTCGAGGTCCGCCTGTTTGGGTACACGACCGAGTCGCTGGGTCCCATCGACCTGGAGGCCCACGCAGAGGTCGGTCAGTCGAGCACCAACGGTTCATACGTCGCGGACCTGGCGCTCGATGGCGATCCCGGGACTGCCACGCGCACGGAGAGCATCCCGAACAGCTCCTGGTTTGCCGCCCTGGACCACGGGCGTGAGATCCGGCAGATCGAGATTGTCAACAGCCGTACGGCGGACGCCCGTCTGGCGGGCCTGGTGCTGCGCATCCTCGACGACTCTTCCAACACCGTAGCCACCACAACCATCGCCAATCCCGGTGCAGGCGCCACATGGGCCTATGACCCGCCGCCCGGCACGACCGGCCGCTACGTGCGCGTTGGACTGGAGAACGGCGCCAAAAACGGTTACGGCGACTACTGCGTCAGCCTCGCGGAGTTCAACATCTTTGCGTCGACCAACCTTGCGGTGAACAAGCACTCGTACATGGTGCGCTACCTGGATTCCGTCTCTCCGGCGTCGAGAGCGAACGACGGCAACTACGCCACCGAATCCAAAACGACCGATCGCACCGTCGACGGCTATTGGGAGGTGGACCTTGGCACATCGTACGCACTGGATCGCGTGCGTTCCGTGGCTGCCTACGGTTTCGCGGGACGCCTGGCCCACGCGACCGTCAGACTGTTTGACGAAAACCACGAATCGGTCTGGTCCCGGCACCTGGCCGGATCGAATCCAACCTTCGATGTCGGACCGGCCTGCCTGACGCATGCCCGCTTCGTGCGTGTCGGTTTCGAGAACAAGGAACGCACCGCCTCGGGTACGTACTGGCACCTCGGAATCGCGGAAGTACAGGTCTTCGGCCGTCCGTCCGCCGAGCTGGGGATACTGGACTTCTCCGTCTCGACCGACCGGATTGGCTCCGGCGAGTCCGTCACTCTCTCCTGGGAGGTCGAAGCGCTGGATACGCTCGTGCTCTATCCGGGTGGGGAGTCCGTGGCCGGATACACCGATGGCAGCGGCAACGGCACGCTGGTCCTGTCGCCGACCAATTCGACCGAGTACCTGCTTGTCGGCGCGGCCGGGCACGGGACCTGCACGCGGGCCGTGGCCGTGATCGTCGACGGCGAATCGCTCCCACCCCGCATCAGCGAGGTCGTAGCCGATAACCGCCTGTCGCTTCGCGACGGGCGCAACAACGCTCCCGACTGGATCGAACTCTACAACCCGAACAACGAGCCGCTCGATATGAACGGCTACGCGCTGAGCGACCGCGCCGATCGTCCCCTGAAGTGGGTGTTCCCCGCCACAAACGTGCCGCCCCACGGACACATAGTCGTCTTTGCCTCGGGGCGTAACAACCCCGTCGACGACGAGGGATGGCTGCATGCGGACTTCAAGCTGGATGCAGACGGCGAGTCCGTCGTGCTGACTGCCGCGGACGGCGTGACGACGCTCGATGCCCTTGCCGACTATCCGCCACAGATGGAAGACCTCGCCTACGGTCGAAGCGTTGGCGGCAGCTTCTCGTTTATCGAACCGACTCCGTTGGCACTCAACATTGCGTCCAACTATGCCGGCTGGCTGTACCCCCTCGACTTCAGCCACGAACGCGGCTTCTACACGAACGGTTTCTCGCTCGCGATTACGAACCTGAACGGCACGAATTCGGTCGTGACCTATTCGCTCGACGGCACTGAACCCTCCGAACCTTACTCGGCCGACCTGCCCATCGACGAGACTGCATGCGTCCGTGCCGCGGTCACGCGCGAGGGCTACAAATCGCCCCGCGTCCAGACGCACACCTACATCTTCATCGATGATGTGCTCACTTCACCCGTGATGAACCAGAACACCGTGCAGAGTTACGCCACACGCGCGCGCCAGGGCCTGCTCGACCTGCCCACGTTCTCGGTCGTCGTGCCGGACGTGCCCAACCACGGCAGCACCAACGACTACGTTGAACGCGAGGCCTCGGTCGAACTGCTGTGGCCGGACGGATACGACAAGCACATCCAGTCCAACTGCGGCTTCTTCCGGTTTGGGGGGGCGTGGACGTTGATGGCCAAGAAGAACTATCGTCTCAAGTTCCGTCCCGAGTACGGCAACCGCAAGCTCAGCGCGCCGCTTTTCAACGGCTTTGACCGCGGGTTCAAAGTCGAGGAGTCTTTCGACCAAATCGACCTGCGGGGTGGGGGGCACGACATGCGGCAGCGTGGGTTCTACATGTCCGCTCGTTTTACCGAGGATCTGATGCTCGACATGGGCAGCATCAATCCGCACGGACGTTTCGCGCACCTGTACATCAACGGCACGTACTGGGGCATGTACCACTGCCGCGAACGGCTGGTTGACCGGTTCCTGGCCGACTACCTCGGCGGACCGGCCGAGGACTATGTCAGCGTCCGCGGCAACGACAATGTCGGCAGCCAGTTCATCCTCGGAACGCCCGATCCCCCCAAGCACCAGCCCTGGCAATACGTGCTCGACAATCGGGGTGACTACGAAAAACAGGCCCCCTTTGTCGATATGTCCCACCTGATCGATTTCAACCTGATGTGGACCTACGGCAACTGCGAAACGGAATACCGCGCCGCGGGACCGATTGCCGCCGGAAGCGGATTCAAGTTCTGGATTGGCGACGCGGATGGTTTCCTGCGAGACAACAACAAACAACCCAGCAATCCCGGCCCCGCCGGCATCTTCGGTCAGCTCGTGTCCGAAGGGCACGAGGACTTCATGACGCTTCTCTCCGACCGCGTCTACAAGCACTTCTTCAACGATGGCGCCCTGACGCCGTCCCGTAACGAAAAGCGGCTGAAGGACCGTATGGACGAGATCTACAACAGCCTGGTCGATGAATGCGCACGTTGGGGCGAACGCACCCCCTCGAACTGGGAGAGTTCCGCGCAGAACATCTACAACACGATGTTCCAGACGAGGACGTCCGAGCTGGTCTCGTACCTGCGGAACAGGAGCATGTATCCCGCTTTCGATCCACCCACGCTCAACCGGCACGGCGGTTCCGTGTCGAACGGCTTCGAGGTCACGCTCGCCTCCGGCAGCGGCACGATCTACTACACGCTGGACGGTTCGGATCCTCGCCTGCCGGGGGGGACGGTCTCGCCGACGGCGCAGGTCTACGGCTCGATCGTCATCACCAGTAACACCGTCCTGAAGACGCGCGTGTGGACGGGGAGCGAATGGAGTGCGGTAAGGGAAGCCCATTTTCTCCTGGCCGACCGCCGTCCCGTCAATACGGGCGATGTCGTCATCACCGAAATCCACTACGACCCCGCCGACGGCGATTCGTTCGAGTTCGTTGAAATTCAGAACGTCAGCACATCGCTCGTCGATCTTACCGGGGCCACGCTTTCCGACGGCGTCGATTTCTGGTTCCCGTACGGTTTCTGCCTGGCGCCGGGCGAGCCGGCCGTTGTGGTGGAAGACGAAGTCGCGTTTTCCAACCGGTACCGGAGTGCTACGTCCACCTGGTATCACGCCGGCATTGACGTCGCCGGCCAGTGGTCGGGAGCGCTCAACGATGGGGGCGAGAGGATCGCGTTGAGTGCGTCCAACGGCACGGAAGTCCTGGCCGTTACCTACGACACGGGCGGCGATTGGCCCGAGCGTGCGCACGGGAGAGGAAGCTCCCTGGAATTGATCGATCCCGGCGCCGTCCCCGCGGCCGAACCGGAGCTGAGCGCGTACCTGGGCAACGGTCTGAACTGGCAGTCGAGCTCCCTCTTTCACGGCTCGCCCGGACGCATCGACGACTTCGAGCGCGCAATCGTCATCAACGAAGTCCTCGCCCACACCGATGCCGATACCGACTGGGTCGAGTTGTACAACCGCGGCGCAGACCTGGTCAACCTCTCGGGACTGTGGTTGGGTGACCACTACACCCAATTCCAGCGCTTCCTGATACCGACGGGAACGGTCGTAGAGGTCGGCGAATTCGTATCCTTCGGTGCAGCCCAGCTCGGTTTCGCCTTCAGCGAGCTCGGTTCCGATGTTCTGCTCGTGGAAACCGCCGGCACGAACATTTTCCGGTTCTACGACACGGTCGATTTTCCGGCCGTCGAGCGAGAGGAGACCTTCGGGCGCTATCGCAAGTCGGACGGTTTCTTCGACTTCACGGAGCTGCGGGATACGACCCGTGACGACACCAACGCCTTGCCGCGCGTCGGCCCGGTGGTGTTCAGCGAGATCATGTACCGCCCCGCCACGGGCATGGCGGAGTACGTCGAGCTCGTGTGCATCACCAACGCCCCGATTCCCCTCTACGACCCCGCGCATCCCAGCAACGTGTGGGAGCTCTCCGGCGCGGTCTCGTTCGAGTTCCCGACCGGTCTGGTCGTGAATCCCTGTGACGTGTGGATCGTATGTTCCACGAGCCCGGCCGCGTTTCGCACCGCGTACGGTGTCGATCCCGCCGTGCCGGTATACGGCCCGTGGACGGGCGCACTGAACAACGCCGGCGAGTCGGTCAAGCTGCGCCGCCCGGGCGATCCCGAGCCGGACGGCACGGTTCCCTACTATCGCGTCGATCGCGTCAACTACCGCCCCTACGCGCCGTGGCCGGCGGCCGCTGCCGCGGGTAACGTCAGCCTGGAGCGCATGCCGCTCGAAGGCTACGGCAACGACCCGGCCTGGTGGCAGGCATCGGCCCAGGGTGGGACGCCCGGCGTTCCGAACGGCAACCGCCTGCCGTTCGTGAACACGGCGGGGACGAATGCCGTGGATGAGGGCGGCGCCGTCACGGTAACCGTGAGTGTCGTCGATTTCGACGTGCCGTGGCAAAGTGTTGGCGTGACGACCGGCGAAGTGCCTCCCGCGAGCGTGTTCGACTCCGAGTCGGGAGTTCTGACATGGACGACGGCGGAGCCCGACGGTCCCGGCGAGCATGCGCTTGGCTTTGTCGGCACGGATACTGCGTGTTGTCCCGGTGTAACCACGCAGCGGCACGTAGTGACGGTGCGGGAGGTGAACGAGGCGCCGGTCATGCAGCCAATTCCCTCGTTACGCTATCCGGCCGGCCTGACGATCGAGCAGGTCGTTGACGTGACGGACGCGGACCTGCCGACGCAGACACTGTCGTTCGTGGCCGTGGGGCTGCCCGAAGGGCTGACGCTAGATCAATTTGCCGGTACGATCCAGGGCGCCGGAGTCGATACCGGCGTCTACGAAATCGTCGTTGAGGTCTCGGACGGTCAGGCGCCGCCTCTCAAGGCGACAAACGTGTGGTCGTTGGAGATTACGGAGCGGTTCGAGACCGAGGCCCAATTCGACGCCCATGGCGGAACTGCACTGCGCTTCCCTCTAATGACTGGAGAAACCTACCGCGCCGAGTACCGCGAGTCCCTCACGACCGGCGACTGGCAGACGCTGGAGCTGATCGCGCCGGCCACCACGAACCGGATCCGCATCACAGATCCCGCGTCGACCAACCGCCCGCGTCGCTTCTACCGCATCCGGTGGCTGCGTTAGCCACGCCCTTCGTAGAGCGTCCGTAGGTGCGGCTCCGCGAGGAGCCGCACCGGAGGGCGCCGACCGGGCACGCCCCTGCCTCTCGCCTCCGGCCCGCGCTACCGCGCG
>CAZKRK010000016.1:7016-39190 GCA_964555035.1 uncultured Victivallales bacterium
CCCCTCCGGCGAGTCTACAAAGGGAGTATGCCGCCCCTTCGTAGAGCGTCCGTAGGTGTGGCTCCCTCGGAGCCGCACCGTAGGGCGCCGGCCGGGCACGCCCCTGCCTCTCGCCTCCGGCCCGCGCTACCGCGCGCCCCTCCGGCGAGTCTACAAAGGGAGTATGCCGCCCCTTCGTAGAGCGTCCGTAGCGTGCGGCTCCGCGAGGAGCCGCACCGGAGGGCGCCGGCCGGGCGTGCCCCTGCCTCTCGCCTCCGGTCCGCGCCTCCGCGCGAACCTCCGGCGAGTCTACGAAGAGGGTGGTTTTTGCTTGCGCGCCTGCTGCTATCGTCCGATGCTCGCCCCATGTACCGGTGCCGTACGATGACGCCAATGCAGTACCGTGACGCTGTAGCGGAGCGCAAACTGGACAAGCTCCCCTGGCATTCGCCACCTCACTTGGGCGAAGAACCGCGACTGTATCACATAACGGCCGCTTGTTTTCACCACGAACAGATCATTACCTCCGCTGAGCGTAGAACGGCGTTCGAGCTGTCCCTGATCGGTGGCCTGTCCGAACAGCCGTGGGCAGATGTTCGTGCGTGGTGCATTCTGCCTCACCATTATCACATGCTCGCCTTGCTCCATCTACCGAGCTTCGCGAAGTGGGTTGGACGACTTCACAACACCACTTCGACGAAGTGGAACGGGGAAGACAAGAAACGGGGACGTAGGGTGTGGTACCGCTTCGCGGACCGCTACATTCGCGGTGAAATCCACTACTTTCGCACCCTCAACTACATACACGCCAATCCCGTGCTGCATGGTTTCGTGGAGAAGACTCAGGACTGGCGCTGGAGCAGCTTCCAGGTGTATGCAGAGAAGCACGGACGCGAAACCCTCGTGGAGTGGTGGCGAGAGTACCCGACGGACGGATACGGAAAGGGGTGGGATGAGTTCTGACCCGTAGCGCTGCCCCTTCGTAGAGCGTCCGTAGCGTGCGGCTCCGCGAGGAGCCGCACCGGAGGGCGCCGGCGGGGCGCTGCCCGGTCTCTCGTCTCCGGTCCGCGCGTCCGCGCGAACCTCCGGCGAGTCTACAAAGGAAGGGGAGCGCGTTACTGTCCCGGCCGGCACGCAAACGAATCCCAGTAGGCCCGGTCCGTGGCGTAGACGTCGACGGGCGCCTTTGGGTCGAGGTCCTCCGGCAGGAACCCGTAGCGCTGCATTTCGCGCACGTAGTGTTCGTTCGGGCGGAAGTTGGGCATGTCGAAACGCTTTACCTGCATCAGCCGTGCATTGGCGCGCTGGATGGCCTCGAGCATTCTCTTGTAGAGCGGGTGGTTGGTGTCCTTGAACACCACCTGTTTGCACTTCGCCATGCCGCCGGCTTCCTTGGCCAGGGGGGCGCGCAGGATGGTGGACTTGGCCGGGCGTGAGATGTTGGCCCCCAGGGCGAGCAGGCGGACGGTCCCCGCCCGCGGGAAGATCAGTTCCTTGTACGGCTTGCCCCGTTTGTCCTTGCGGTTGTGCATGTGGCATGAGCCGCAGGCGTTGTCCATTTCTGCGACAGGCATGGTCGGGTACGTCGAGGGATGCCCGAGCGAGGCGTAGGTTCCCGGGTAGCATGCGCTGGTTTCGATCCAGAGTCGAATCGTGTCCCGTTCCAGTTTGGAGACCTTCACGTCGTGGTGGCCGCCGTCGAGCTTCTTCATGATCGGACTGGCGACGGAACCGTACGAGTACGGCTCGTAGTTTCCCTGGGGGCGGTTGCGTCCGTCGTTGAACTGCTTGCGTTCGTATAGCGTGCGGTAAGCCATCGTATACCAGCCCGTCTTGTCGCCCGTGAGGCAAACGTTGCCCTTGTAGGCGTCGGGGTTGTGGCACTTGACGCAGTGGCGGTCGAGTATGGGTTGGACGTGGCGCGGAAAGTCGATCACGTTCGGAACGCCCTCGATCGGTTGTACGGGCACCGGCGCCTTGCGTGTTGCCATGAGTTTCCCCATGTCCGCGACGGGCGTCTGCGTGCGCGGTTCGTGGCAGCCGACGCAGCTCGTCTTCTCGCCCGGTTGCAGGGTCAGAAAACTGTGCATACGTTTCACGGGACGGTCCTGCTTGTCCAGCGCCACTAAGAAGAGCGACTGCAGCGCCGGCAGCTCCATGTGAGCCGACCCGTCCGGTTCGACCGGCACGGTGCCGACAATCTCGGCCAGCGTAAAGGACCCGCCGATTGTCAGGGGTTGCATTCCGCCTGAGAAATTGACCGGCTTCGGGAGCTGCTTCAGCACCAGTAGCTTGTCGATGTCGCCCCTCTTCACCTTTTCCATTCTGCGCCCGTCATAGATGTTCTGAAGGACGAGCGTGCCGGTCGGTTTCTTCACGTCGACGCGGTTGGGGACGATGAGCTCGCGCGTGCGCGGCAGCAGTGGGCGGGGTTCGTGGCACTGAAACCTCTTCTTGCGTTCGGGGGGCAGCGTGTAGAAACGCTCGTACTGGCCCTGTCCGTTCATGACGAAGAGCCCGTCCCGATGGGCGACCATGAAGCAGTGTTCGCTGAAGGCGTAGGGGTCTTTCCACTCCGAGCGTTTCGAAACGTTGCGCGCGTTGCCCTTGTCGTCCGGTCCTTCGGCCGGGTCGACGATGGTCACGTGGCCGATGTGCTCGGGGCGGCCGTGTCCGGGCGAGAAGATGGAGACGACCTTCTGCGAGTTCGGGATCGGCTTGGCGTCGAGCATGGCGATGCCGGGGTGCAGGTTGCCGTAGTAGACCATCTGGCCGGTGCCGTCGGGGTTGGTGGTCCACAGGTGGTGGAAGTGGATCTGCGAGCGGTCGACATACTCCCAGCGCATGTAGAGCACGCGGCCGTCCGGGAGGACCCACGGCGTATTGTCGTGGTCGTTGTTTGACGAAAGCATGCGCACGTTCGAGCCGTCGGCTTCGCAGCGGTAGAGGGTCGCCACCCGCGTGTACCAGCAGTTGACATACCGCTTGCAGCGCGAGGAGCAGAAGACGATGCTGCCGTCCGGGCAGTAGGTGGGTTCAATGTCGTCGTCGGGACCGTCGGTCAGTTGCCTGAGCCCCGAGCCGTCGATGTTGATCTCGTACAGGTGGAACGTGTGGGTGCCGCCCTTACGGTAGGAAAAGAGGATCTTCTTGCCGCTGTAGTGCACCTGCGGGTCGCGCACCCCGCCCTTGTCATCCCGCAGGATCGTTTGCAGTCTGCCGGTGCGCAGGTTCAGCCGGCAAAGCGCGCCGCCTTCGGCGTATCCCCAGTAGACGCCGTCCTCGAATTTGAATCCGCGGCCCTTGGGGTACTGCGAGTGATCGGAGTAGTTGCCGAACGTCACGTACCAGTGGTCGCGTCCCGGCACGCGTATGGCGAACACGATATCCTGCACGTCTCGCATGGCCCCGTTCAGCATGCCTTTCAGCATCGGTCCCGGAGTGAAGAGAGGCTGTGGTTTCGGTTGGGGGTTGGGTTTCGCTCCCTTGGGCGGCGCGGCGAGGGAGTATGCCGCCCAAGAAGGCAGAAGTATGGCAAGGAACAGAGCGGGGAGTCTCTTCACCGTCATTCTCCAAGGGTGAGCAGTTGGCGAATATGGTGGCGCGCAAAGGCGGGAGAGTCAAGTGCTCCTTGATTGTCGATTGATGATTTGCGGTTTGCGAAGTGAACTTCAGAGATCGGCAATCATCGACCGGGAATCGTCAATCGTTTCCTTCCAACGGCACATCCCACTGCTTCATTTTGCGCCGGACGGTCGTGCGGGTGATGCCGAGGATGACGGAGCACGGCAACGTGTTGTCGCATGATGGGTGACTCGTCGCACACCTCCCGAATGCACGCTATCCGCTGGTGATGGCTCTCGGCAATGTCTTTCCGTGGTGCTGTTTCCGGCACTGCCCCCTTCGTAGAGCGTCCGCAGGTGCGGCTCCGGGAGCCGCACCGGAGGGCGCCGGCGGTGCATGGCCCGGTTTCTCGTCTCCGGCCCGCGCCGCCGCGCGTGCCTCCGGCGAGTCTACGAAGCGAGTGCGTCGTCCCGTGCGTCCTCACCGCGGCACGACAATCCCCGGCGGTGGGGCGGCTTTGACCTCGCGTGTGGCTAGAGTCTTGCCGCAGACCACACAGCGATAGGCGTGCAGCTCGCCCGTCGGCAGCACAAGCAGCAACCGTTCGCGTACCGGTCGCAACTGGCGGCACTTCGGGCAGTGCAGTTCGCTGGCTTTGAGGCTCTCGAACTGTTGCATGGACGTTGCCTCCGTCCCGCTAGATCGCGGCTAGGAGCGCCTCCGTGCGGTCGACTCTCTCCCACGGGAAGACATCGCGACCGAAGTGCCCGTAGGCAGCCGTCTGGCGGTAGCTCCAGCCTTCCGGCTTGAGCAAACCGAGCTGTTCGATGATCGCCGCGGGACGGAAATCGAACACCTGCCCGTCTTCGAGGACCTTCTGGATCGCCTCGTCTTCCTGTTTGCCGGTGCCGAAGGTGTCGACGTTGATGCTCAGCGGCTTGGAGACGCCGATCGCGTAGGCGACCTGGATTTCGCACTTGTCCGCCAGCCCGGCCGCGACGATGTTCTTGGCAACGTAGCGCCCGTAGTAGGCGGCCGAACGATCGACCTTGGACGGGTCCTTGCCCGAAAATGCGCCTCCGCCGTGGCAACCCACGCCGCCGTAGGTGTCGACGATGATCTTGCGCCCCGTCACGCCGGCGTCGCCATGGGGACCGCCGATGACGAACTTGCCGGTGGGGTTGACGTAGTAGTCCGTCTCCTCGCGCAAAAGTCCGGTTGCTCCCAGAACGTCCTGCGTGACTTTGACGAGGTCTTCGCGGACCTGCTCGAGCGGCACATCGTCCGTCTGGTGGGAAATCACGACGCAGGTGATGTGGTCGGGCATGCCGTTGACGTACTTGACCGAAACCTGGGACTTGGAATCTGGGCGCAGGTAGGGGATTTGCCCCGCCTTGCGGATCTTCTGAAGCTCGTCCAGCAGGCGGTGGCTGAAGACGATGGGCGCCGGCATCAGTTCCGGCGTGGCGCGCGAGGCGTAGCCGAACATCATGCCCTGGTCGCCGGCGCCCTGCTCGGCGAACAGACCTTCACCTTCATTCACGCCCTGGGCAATGTCCGGCGACTGCGGGTGAATGCGGCAGTCGTACTCGAATGTGTCGGCGCAGAAGAGCAGCTCTTCGCGGTTGTAGCCGATATCGCGGCAGACCTCGCGCGCCAGGGCTTCGGGATCGATGTTGTCCCAACCGGCGCAGGTGATCTCGCCCGCGTTGACGACGAGATTCGTCGTAACCAGCGTTTCGCACGCTACGTGGCTGTTTGAGTCCTGCGCCAGACAGGCGTCCAATACCGCGTCCGAAATCTGGTCGCATACCTTGTCGGGATGGCCTTCGGAAACCGACTCCGACGTAAAAACATGATCGGCTCTGAGTTTGCTCATTTCGTTCTCCTTCTGTATCCACACGTGGTCAAGAAAACAGAGGAGCGTATCAAGATGGGGATGGAGATGAAAGCGAAAACGAGAGTGAGTCGGTCAATGATCAATGCGCCCATGGTCGCTTGCCAGATACCACGTTCTTCCTGCATAGTCACGACATGATGAAATGCAGACACGGATTCCCTCGATGGTTCTCTCCTCTCCTGGTTTGTCTGGTGATCTCCGGCTGTGCCGCGCCGCGTGCCGTCCTGCTGTTCAACGGCGTCTACGATGCGGGTGACCGGGCGTTCTATGGCGCCGAGGCGACGCAGGTCCAGTTCTGGACTCCATCGACGTCAACCTGGGCTGCGATCGTGGCGTCACACGACGGCGAGGCGGATGTGCCGCCCGAGGACAAGTGGCAAAAGGTGACGCAGAAGCAGATCGACGCGTTCGGTCAAAGATTGCGCGAGTCCGGTCTCGTTGGCGGCTGGCGTTACCACGAAGTCTTCGGCTACGGTGAGTTTACACGCAAGTCCGGACTCTGGTGGACGGCCTCGGCGCGCGAGAGAATCGACCCCGGCGCCTTTGGGGCATTCTACATGACGAACTGGCCCGGCGCCGACCGCGTCTACATGGAGCTATGGGTGGAACCATAGCGCGCGTCCCTTTCTCCGACTATCGGGAACCGAGGAGCCCCGGAGGGGTGGCATGATGAAGCCTGGGGTGGAGCGTAGCGGAACCCCAGGGACCGGACTGCAGCAAAGAAGCCCGGCATCCCGTCCGCTCGCACCGGCCGGGCAGTTCAGCCTTCCTTCACCCCAAGTCTCTTCAGAATCAGGTTCATGGGGCAGAAGCCGGTGAAGCCGAACTGGAACAGGTTCAGGCCCACAAAGGCCGTAAAGCAGAACCAGTACCGGTTGACCCAGACGCCCAGGGCCGTGCTGAGCAGGATGAAGAAGCCGGCAATGACATGTATCCAATCGGTTGTCACCATGCCCTTTTTCATTTTCGTTCCTCCTTGCTAGAAACTGTAGCGCGCGCCCGCGTAGGCGTTGCTGTTCTTTTCGAATTGGCCGAAAAAGGTGTGTTCGTCTTCGCCCGCGAAGACGTTGCCGCCGCCGAACAGCGACCATTCGTCGTTGACCTTGTACCTGGCATAGGGCCGCACGTAGCCGTCGTTGTCCGATGGGGAGTAGTAGACGAACAGCGACAACATCAGGTTCTGGTTCATGAGCTGCTTCGTCAACCGCAGCGTCGTGACGTGGCGGTCCTCGTCACGCGCGTTCATGCCCGGCGGGAGCGAGCCAATGTAAGCGTCGTAGTCCTGCATGAACTCGACGTAGTACTGAACGGCGGCCGTGAAGTCGCGGCCGATTTCACGCTCGTAGCCTGCCAGGGCGCGTACCTCGCTGTTGGGGAGCATGGGGTCCGTGCCGGACGAGTCGTCGCGTGAATCGTAGTAGCCGGCCTCCACCTTGAAGAGGCCGCTGCCGAGCGGGCCCTGTACGCTGGCGCCGTAGGCGGCCAGCTTGGGAAAGATGGCATTGGTCGTCAGCATGTCCATGCCGACCGGGCTCTTCCAAAAACCGTGGTAGCCGTAGGCCGCCAGCTCGCAGCCGCCCACGTTCTTCGAAATGCGTGCCGCGACTTCGCCGTCCTCGAACCAGTCGTCCGGCTTGTCGATCGCCATGACGGCATCTTCGCCGGCGCGACGTCCGAGCAGCGGGTTCCAGTAGGAGAGACGTTCACCCGTGATGTAGCGATCCGAATCGAAGCGCGGCATATAGGCCACGTTGATGTCGGCGAACGACGGGTAGAGGCTGGCAAAGACGGCATCGGACGGCGCCTTGAGATACTCCTCGTCCCGTCCCGTCAAAAACGACTGCCAGTCCTTTGGGAAGAGATCGTTGATGAAGAGGAGATCGCCCTTGCCCCACGTGAGGATCTGGCGGCCGATCTTGATGTCCATGAGGTCGTGCGGAAAGAGCTCGACGTTTGCCTCGCGCAGGTCGATCCATCCCGTGCCCTCTTCCAGGTCGGGCGAGCTCTCACCTGCGACGGCGTCGTACAGAAGGTCAGCACGCACCTGTATCGTGGACAGATCGCCCATGCGCGACAGGTCAAGTTGCAGGCGCGCCTCGCCCAGGCTTCCATCGTCTTCGACGGGGTCATCCTGCAACCGCCCCCCGCCGCGCGCATCGAGAAAACCATGTACGTCAACGTCCAGCCGTTCCCGCAGGTTAGGGGCGTCCTGGGCTTGAGCGATCACCGCGACCGCCAGGATCGCCGTCATGACCGCCAGATGTGTTTTCGTCTTGTTCATTGTCTGCCTCCGTTGTCTTTCTCTTGGAGTGAAAGGGAAACGAATGATGAACGGAAGGAACAGGCGAACGGAAGGAACCCTGAAGTGGAAGATACGGGCAGCGGGCACCCCTTCGACATTTCTCCTGTTCGCCTGTTCCTTCTGTTCGTTATTCGTCTCCCTCGTCGGGGATCCGCCCCCGCGCCACCTACCGCGTGACCTCGCGCGGCGGGCGCCGGAGAAATCGCTCGGTAAAGATGCGCTCGCTCAAGCCGATGTCGTATTTCACTTCAGTAAAGGTGTTAACCGTGCTGGTGCCGGCGTTGAGATCGCTGGCGATAGACTCAACTACCGTGGGATGGCCGTCGACGGTCTCGACTCTTGTGGCTTCCACCTTGCGGTAGAGCTTGCCGTTCTTGTCGAGGTACTCCGCTTTCCTGGGCAGGAAAGTCTGCTTGTCGATCCATACGGTGTAGGAAGAAAACTCCACCTCGTCCGCCTTCTTGGGCGTGTTCTTGATGACGTAGTCGCTCGGCGTGGTTTCGACCAGCTCGTGCGTGTCCTCCTCCGTGCCGCGCCCCGAGACGTCTTCGTACAGAAAATCGGACCCGACGAAGCTGGTGCGCTTGTCGCCGGGGGCGATGCGCTTCTTGAGATTCAGGGCCGGCAGCCACAGCCAGCGATCGTCGTTCTTGCCTACGTGTTTCCACACGAGGTAGGCCATCTTGCGCACGTCCGCCGGGGCCTCGAAGTAGACGTAGAACTTCTGGTCCCGGCCGTCGGCGTTCATGCGTAGAATCGTGAACGCGCGCTCGCGCGTGCCGCCTTTGCCGTCCCTGATCGTCATCTTGACCTTGGCGCGGCCGTCCTTGCCGGCGTAGTAGGAGGCCTGGTTGGCCTTTTCAACGATCTGGTCGGCCGTCAGCGCCTCCTGCGCCGGCGCATGTCCAACCAGAGCTGTTAGAACCGTTGCGGTTAGAACCGCGACTGTGAGTTGTGTCCTTATCGTGTTCATTGTCGTTCCTCCTATGTCGCCCCTCCGGGGCTCGTGCGATGAGCATTGGCCGTCGAACATCTCCAGGCCCGGAGGGCCGCGATAATAGAGCCTGGGGTGCAGCGTAGCGGAACCCCAGGTTCCGGGGATACCCCATGCCGAGCCCCGGAGGGGCGGCATAGGCGTTCCGTCACTTCTCCTTTGCGTTTGTCCCAAACAACACCTTCTTCAACATCGTAACCAACGCCGGCAGAATGAACAGCGTGCCCAGCCAGGAAACCGCCATGATCGTGGCCAGGAAGAAACCGACCGTTTTGTACGGTACGAGCGGCGCGACCAGCAACGGCGTGAAGCCCACCGAGATCGTGATCGCGTTGCGGCTGATGGCCATGGCCGGCTCTTTGAACATCTGGGCGCTGGCCGCCTTCCAGCTCCCCAGCTTATTGCGCTCTTCGCGGGCGCGTTCCAGGAAGTGGATAGCGAAATCCACGCTCAGCCCAAGCGTCAGGGCCGAGAGGACCGCAACCGGCATGTCGTAGTCCTTGCCGACCAACCCGATCAGACCGTAGATGAACAGGATCGTGACAGTCAGCGGGATCATGGAGAGAATCCCGTAGAGCGGGGAGCGGAAAAGCACCATCATCATGATCAGCACAACCACGAAGCTGCTCGCGAGGGAAGAGAACATCCCCGTCACCATCTTGTCCTGCCACACGACGTTGATGTAGGTCAGACCTGCCCATTCGCGCGTGACGGGAACGGGCGGGGGATTGGTCTCGTCGACGTAGGTCTCGATGTCTTTGACGACCGCTTGCATGTCGCGGTTGTCACCGCTCTTGAGCTGCACCCAGACGTTGGCCTCCTGGTAGTCCCGGGTCACGAGATGGAAGAGGCTGTCTTTCTTCTTCATCCCTTCCAACTGCGTGTAGACCTGGGCCACGGCGGAGACGCTGTCGGGTACGGTGAAGCCCGCCGCGTTGCGGGCCGCGTACGCCGTGCGTTCGTCGGCGCCGGCGTCCGCCGGCGGTTGCACGAAGCGCAACTCGTATGCGGCCTTCTTGAGGGCGTCGACGGTCGAAGACGTCTTGCCGACCATTTCGTTCTCGATCAGGTGGTTCTGAACCTCTTCGAGCCAACGCAGCATCGCCGGCTGTTTGAATACGGGTGCGGTCAGGTCGGCCTTCATCTCGAACATGAACTCGGCGAACGACAGGGCGGTGAAACCGTCGCAAATGTCGAGTGCCGCATCCTGCAACTCGGCGCCTTTCGTGTCGCGCTTGTCCCGGAGGCGTGAGAGCAGGAGCTTCTTGTCGGTTGCGTCGGCGCCCGCGACCTTGCTCACTGCCGTGACAAGCCCGTCGAACGTGAGCGCGTCGGGCTCGAGATAGTTGATCTCGTCGGCCAGGTTCTCCCACGAGCTGAGGGTGGCCTTGTCGATCGCTTCCGCTTTCTTAACCATATCGACGAAGCACTTCTCGATGTCGCTGCTGAAGACGTTGCGGTAGAGCTGTTCCGTCGCCGCCAGTTCCTTGAGAAACCGGTCCGTCGCGGCAGGCAGGGCATCGCCGAAACGCTTGCGGGCTTCGGCGGCGATGACTCTGGCCTTCTCCTGGCAGCCCTTGGCTTCAATGGCCTCGGGCTTGAAGGTCAGGTAGGCGGTGTAGGTTCCGCCGAAGTGCGCGTTGAGCTCGTCGTCCGCGATGCGAATCGGGTGCGTCTTGGTGAACCACTTCACGGGATTGTCGTTCACCTGGATGCGGGTGACGCCGTAAATGGAAACCGCCAGGACGAGAACGGTGGCGGCGAGAACGCCTTTCCAGTGGACATAGCTGAAGGCCCCCAGCTTCTCCAGGGCCCGATTGAGCGCGCTGCTCTTGCGCGGGGCGTCTTCTTTCTCGTTACCGGCCTTGGCGAGGCGGTCGAGCGAGCGCTTGGGCACGGCTACCATGATGTAGGCCGGGATCAGCGTCATCGTCAGCAGCCACGCCAGGCCCACGCCGAAGGCCACGTGCAGGCCGAACACCTTCACGGGCGGAATAGGGGTCATGCCCAGCGAGGCAAAGCCGGCGATGGTGGTCAGGCTGGTATAGAGCATCGGCATGAAGAGGTGCCCGATGACGTGCCGCACGGTTTTGGCCTTGTCGTTGAAACGGTGGTAAACGTCAAAGAACTCGCTCAGGATGTGGACGGCGTCAGCCACCGCGATCGGCATCAGGAAGATCGCGATCATGGAACTCATGATGTGCACGTCGAAGCCGAGTCCGATCAACAGACCCATCGTACACAAGACGCTGATGATGGCGACCAGCATGGGGGCGATGATGAGGGACAGGCGTTTGAAGAAGATCAGCAGGAGAATGAAAACCGCCAGGCCCGCCAGCGGAGCGGAGGTCGCCATCTGGACCAGCATCTCGACGCCAAACGTGTCTTCGGCAACCGGCAGGCCCGTGATGTGGACGTTGTCGTCGCCGTCCCAGTCGGCCGTCAGGGCCTTGACAAGCGCGGCAACGTTGTAGCTGTAGGTCTTCTCCTTGATCGGGATGTAGAGGGCGATGGCTTTCTCGTCCTCGGCTACGAGCGTTCCCTTGTAGAGCGGATTGCCCATGGCGTCATCGCGGATCGTGAGGGCCTCTTCGCGGCTGGCCGGCGGGTTCTCCATCAGGTATTCGAGCTTGAGGGAGCCGAGCTCAGCCTGTTTGATGTTGTCGACCACGCTGGGGCTGATCAGCTCGCGGGCGATAATGACGCTCTGCCCTTCTTCATCGAACAGGTTGCTGGGATCGTGCTTGAATGCCACGCCCAGGCCGCGCTCCCACGCGCTGTCTGGGGTGAGGTCGAGTGAGCGTGTCCGCGAAGGTCTGTCCCCGACGGCCGGGGTGGTTACCGCCGGTTTCCCGTCGGCGTCCCGGTGCAGGCTCAGCAGTTCCCCGGTCAGAGCGTAGATCCGGCCCAGTGTGTCCGTATTGAAGATGCCGTCGGGATGAGTGTCGTTCACGATCCCCACGATGACGAAATCGTAGAGGTCGTACTTCTCCTTCACCTGGTGGTGGACGACGCGCACCAGCTCGTCTTCGGCCAGCATGTTCTCCGGGTCGTTGTCAAAATTGACCTTGGGGAACTGAATCGCGAACAGCACCGTCGCTACGACAGCGGCGGCGATGACGAGCCAAGGTCTTCTGAGACTGAAATCCGTGAGTTTGAGTTTCATGGTCTGTCCCTCCAAGAGTAGGGGTGTCGCGTGTCGGGTGTCGTGTGTTGAGGTCTGTCCCTCTTCGCTGCCTTTTCTGCATCGGGTTGTTCTGTTGGCCAAGCCATATCGCAACGGGCGTGCCAAAAAGCGCTTCATATGGGAATCTAGCGCATAACTCCTTTGAGGCAAGCACTTAACGTGAAACACGTACAACATGGCCATTCTGTACGTGTTGTGCTTCGACGTGTTGCCTGAAACGCGAATGTAACGTTGCGTGTAACGGTGCGGCAGGATGCCGGGTGAAGCGTGTCGCGTGTCGAGGACGTATCCTACGGGGTCTGTCCCTCCTTTGTACTCCTTTGTAGACTCGCCGGAGGCCCGCGCGATGCGCGGGCCGGAGACGAGAAGCCGGGCCTGTCCCCGCCTGCGCCCTCCGGTGCGGCTTTTCAAGCCGCACCTGCGGACGCTCTACGAAGGAGGTCTGTCCCCCTTCCGAGGAGGTCTGTCCCTCCTTTGTAGACTCGCCGGAGGCCCGCGCGATGCGCGGGCCGGAGACGAGAAGCCGGGCCTGTCCCCGCCTGCGCCCTCCGGTGCGGCTTCTCAAGCCACACGGGCGGTCGGGACGTGCACCTGTAGCGCGGAAATCTGTTCCGCGCATGCGGGACGGGGGGTGCTTGCTCAACGCCCGGTTCGACAAACACCCGCAATTCCGCTATCTTCCCTCCCCATGTCCGAAGCGGAACTTCCAATCAGGCAGCAACGGCGCGGAATGCGGTACGCCTACGCCGGGCAGGGAATCGGCGGCGCGCCGCTGATTCTCGTAGCCCACGGAGCGGTCGGGACGTTGTTCATCAAACACCTTGGCGGATCGGACTTCCTGGCGATGGCCATGGGCGTCGTGATCGGTCTGTCGGGGGTGCTGCGGATTCCCGTTTCGCTACGCGTGCGGCCCACACGCGGCAAACGCTTCATGCTCCGTTGCTGGGCCGCGGCCGCGCTTATCATGGGGTCTGTGGCGCTCCTGCCTTTCGTGTCCGGGCTCGGTAGCGTAACGGCGGTCGCGGCCGTTGTCGTGATCGCCCTCGCGACGTTGATAAACCAGTTGGGCAGCACGTTCTGGTTTCCCCTGCTTCACGACGTCATCCCGCAGCACCGCCGCGGCAGGTTCTTCGGGCGCCTGCGCGCGTTGTGGAGCGTGGTGCTTCTCGCGGGTATGCTTCTGTGCGGCCTGTTTCTCGGCGAGAACCCCGATACGTGGCGATACCAGCTTGTCATTGGCGTGGCCGCCGTATTGATCCTCCTGCGCAACGTGTTCGTCGCCCGCATCCCGGAGAACACCAGGCGGCTGGCAGGCGACCGGCGCTTCTCTGATTGGCGCGGACATGTCGGCCGCATGCTCGCCAATCCGCAGGTGTCGGCCTACTGCCTGTATTTCGCCGCGTTCACGTTCTGCTTCGGTTTCATGGGACGGCCGCTCGTGCTCTACCTGCGTTTTCTCGGCATGCCGACCAATCGCAACCTGTACGTCACCGCGTTTCGGACAGTCGGCATGATCGCGGCATTCACGCTTGGCGGTCAGCTCGTCGACCGCGTCGGGACCAAGCGCGTCTTTCTCGGTGCGCATCTGACGCTCTGCCTGCTCGCGTTCACGCTCGTGTTCGTGACGATGCTGCCGATGGATGACATGCAGCTCGTGATGGGGGCGCTCATGGTCGTGGCCGGCAGCGTGGGCGCAGTCGCGGGTCTGTCCAATACCGCGCAGCTCTTCCACCTGGCGCCGGCGACGGGACGGGCCTTCTTCCTGTCGCTGGCCGGACTTCTGATCTTCGTTGGACCGGCGCTGTCCGGTTTGAGCGCCGGCGCCATACTCTCGATCGTGCCGCCCGAGTGGCGCTGGGAAGTGGCCGGCCTGCATCTGAACATCTACCAGATCATGCTGCTCTTCGCCGGAACAGGTCTGCTGTCGGCAATCGGACTGCTGCGCAGGGTAGAAGGGGTTGGCGGTTGATTAGCGGGACCTTCGTAGACTCGCCGGAGGCCGCGCGCGGCGAGCGCGGCCGGAGACGAGAAGGAGCGCCGTGCCCGGCCTGCGCCCTCCGGTGCGGCTTTGCAAGCCGCGCCTGCGGACGCTCTACGAAGGAGGGGTCTGCTTCTTTTCCGCGTCTTTTCGTGGACTCCCTGCTTCGTAGACTCGCCGGAGGCCGCGCGCGGCGAGCGCGGCCGGAGACGAGAAGGAGCGCCGTGCCCGGCCTGCGCCCTCCGGTGCGGCTTTTCAAGCCGCACCTGCGGACGCTCTACGAAGATCGCGAATCAGGAATCACAAATCGCTAATCATCAATCAAACACCCCCCCCTACAAACCCCACCCTTCCCGGTATTCCCGCCTCACAAACCGGTTGGCTCCCGCGTCATTCGTGATGCGCAGCTTCTCGCTGTCCCACTCGATCGGCTTGCCGGCGAGGAGAGCGACGTTGCCGAGGAGGACCATTTCGGCCAGGGGGGCCGATACGTCGAAGTTGGCGCAGGGCTGCTTGCCCGTTTTGCACGCCGACAACCATTCCTGGATGTGGCGGTTGCCCTTCTGCCAGGACGTCTCCCTGACCGCCGGGATGCGCTCGAACTTCTTCCTGGACTCGACCTTCGTGAACTCGGGAATCACGCGCGGTCCGATCTGCCCGGGATTGGTTCCAAACACGGTTGGACCAAACATCATGCAGTGCTCTTCGCCGACGAAGAGGGAACCGTTGCTGCCGATTTCGCGCAGGTAGGGGAGGTTCTCCGGGGCCTTCGGCCGGCGTCCGCCATCGTGCCACGTAACCGTCAGCGGCGGCTCGCCCCCGCGCGCAGGGAAACGGTAGCGGATCGTCGACGCCGTCGGGTATGAGCCGTCTTTCACGCCGGTGGACTCGGCTTCGATCGTGAAGGACTTGGCGCCCGCAAGCTTCAACCCCCAGAACGCGGCATCGAGCAGATGGCAGCCCATGGCACCGAGGGCGCCCGTGCCGAAGTCGACCCAGCCGCGCCAGCGGTAGGGATGGTAGGCCGGATCGTAGGCGCGCCGCGCCGCCGGTCCCAACCAGCAGTTCCAATCGATTCCTTGCGGTCCGGTTGCTTTCTCCGGCGGCCGTTGCACGCCCTGCGGCCACTGCGGGCGGTTGGTCCAGCAGTGGACTTCCCCGATCGGGCCAAGCCCGCCGCCCCAGAGCAGCTCGACTGTGCGGCGAATGCCCGGCCCCGAGTGGCGCTCGTTGCCCATCTGCGTCACGACCTTGTTCTCGCGGGCGATGCGCGCCAGCTCGCGCGCTTCCCAGACGTCGTGCGCCAGCGGTGTTTCGACAAAGACGTGCTTGCCGCGTTTCATGGCTTCGGCCGCGATGACCGCATGCGTGTGGTCAGGCGTGGAAATGACGACCGCGTCGATGTCCTTCTCCCTGTCGAACATCTTGCGGCAGTCCTTGTACTTCGCGGCGTCGGGATACTCCCGGAAGGCCGTGGCGGCTTGCCTCCAATCCACGTCGCACAGCGCGGCGATCTTCGCGCCCTCGCATTTCTTCATGTTGCCAAGGCCCCTCGCGCCCAGTCCGATGCCGGCGATGTTCAGTCCGTGGCTTGGGGGCGCCCCCTTCTTCCTGCCCCTGGCGCCCAGCACCGATGGGGCTGCGATCAGAAGACCGGCCGCGGTCGAACCGTGGCGCAGGAACCGGCGGCGGGTGATGGTGGTGTCGTTCTTCATTTCTTCTCTCCAAAGCAGATCAGGGTTCCATCCATGGTGGCCATGTAGAGACGGTCGCCGGCGGCGATCAAGCCGTCGAAGACCGGGACCTCCTTCATCTTGAATTCCGCCAGCGTCTTGCCGTCTTCCGTGGAGACGGCCCTGAAGATGGCGCCCTTCTTGCCGATCATGGCGTCGTAGGCGCCCTGTTCCGGGGGCAGGTCGGGCGGTCCGGCCATGTAGAGGCGGTCGCGGGCGAGCAACATGCCGTGCGCGCGGATCGGCACCTTCTCGGACCAGATCGGCAGCTCCGTGCGGGAGTAGCCGCGACCCTTTTCGGCGCCGATATCCATTACGTCCAGCACGAACCGCGTGGTGTTGCGGTCGGCCACGAGACGGTAGCCCGTGCCGGGTTGGAACTCGGGACTGTGGCCGTGACGATGCGTGTAGACCTTGAGGGCGTAGGTCTTCTCGTTGTCAAACACCAGAAGCTGCCCGGACTTCGGGCCGCGGTAGGTGAAGTAGTATCCGGGCCAGCGTTTGCCGTGGAGCCAGTAGGTGCGGTTGAACCAGGTCTTGTCCAGGAATCCGTCCGTGGTCATCAGGCGTAGCTCGCCCATGCGGTCACCCAGCTTGGTCACGCGTTCCATGGGCTGGCGCGTGAGGTCGGCATTGAGTCGTTCCTGGAAGAGATAGATGTCTTCCTCGCCCGCGATCAGAATGTCCGATCGCGCGCCTTCCATGTCGAACGGGCGGCCGCCGTACTTGGATACGTCCGGTTCCTCGTTCTTGAGCAGCGTCTCGTGAATGACGCTGCCGTTCCGCGGGTCGAGCGCGTAGACCATGATGCCGCCGTCGAGGTACGTCGAGCGCCCGGCCGTGCAGTACACCTTTCCGTCGCGCACCAACACGCTGCCGTGTACGGGCCAGGCCGACTCGACCTGCCCCATGACGCAGATCTGCCGCTCCTCCGGCGCGGCGCGAAACCGCCAGGCAAGCTTGCCGTCCGCGGCTGTCACGCAGTAGACGTGGCCGTCGGTGCCGCCGAAGATGCACAGGCCGTTATGGATGGTTGGCGGCGAGTCCACGCGTCCGTCCGCGATGAACGTCCATACCCGCTTGCCGCCGCCGGCGTCGATTGCGTAGACGCTGTGCGCGTCCGGTTCGGCTACGAACACCTTGCCCCCGGCCGCCACCGGCGGGGTCAGCCCCCCGTGTGGCCGGTCGCGCAGCTTTGGCTGTTCGGTTGCGGCCGAGTCACCGGCCGGTGGCCTGCTGCCGCCGATCGCCACGGCCGCGACGTTGCCGAGTCGTCCGTCGACCTGCTTGAGCGGTTTGAGCGCAACGGTGCACTTGCCCGCGGTTGGAATCTCCACCTCGCCCACGCGGCACCAGATGTATTGGTTCCAGCTATCGGTGTGACGGATCGCGCCGGTGAGTTTCCGGTCGCCGATGGCGAGCTCGAAGGTCGAGCCTCCCGGCCCCTGGTTCGACTGCGAGATCCAGACCGCTTGCTTGCCCGCCTTTTCGAGCGTCGTGTTCCAGGTGATGCAGGTGTCCTTGCCGCGCCAGGCGACAACGGCGTTGGCGTCTCTGCGCGCGCCGTTGCCGCGTATCTTCGCGTCCGCGGCGCGGAGCAGCAAGACATCCTCCTCGTCCGCCGGCGTCTGGTTCTCCTCGCCGGGCGGGAAAGCAGGCGCGCAGAGCCGCGTCTCCCAGAGGCGTTCGAGTTTGACCGGCAGCGCCGCGTCGATCGAGCCGCTGCGGCGCGGGTCGTGGCGATAGGTCGGCCAGTCGAGCGAATTTTGGATTTTGGATTTGAGATTTTGGATTTGCTCGAAGGCGGGTCCCGTTACGAGGCGCGGAGGCTGTTCGTGGCGGGGTTGTTCGCGTGACGCGGCCAGTGCGTTGAGGCCGGCGAGCAGGACGCCCTGGTAGCAGAAGCACTGGGCCGGCGGCGCGTACAGGAAACCGTTGGCGGGGAGCATCCCGAACCCGCACGCGCCGCGCGTCCAGTTGGCGCGCATGTGGTTTTCGCCCTGCAGATCGAAGAACTCGACGCCGCGCTTGTTGAGCAGGAGATAGCGTCGCGTGGCCTTGCCGGGGTAGCAGCGGATGTGATGGCCGGCGGTTACGAGGCGGTCGATCTTGACCGTCTTCTTGACCTCGCCCGTCAGCGGATCGTAGCCGTTGCGGACTTCCTCACGGTGCTGCCACAGGAACGAGCGCGGGTCAACGTGGCCCCACGCCCGCCACATCAGGCCGTTGGCGCCGAACAGCCCGGGCGGATTGCGCGCGTGCGGGCTGGCATTCGGCCCCGTCCACAGCAGCTTGCCGTCTTCGAGCGAGAACGCTCGCGTGCTGCCGCCGGTCAGAAAAACGGCCCCGCTATAGAGGACGGCGTAGCCCCTCTTGCCGCCTCCCTTCGCGGGCGTGCGCCACTGCTCTTTGCCGTCTTTGAGCGAGAGGCAGACGAGCTCGTTCCCGTCGGAATAGCAGACACGGCCCTTGCCCGCGACGAGACAGTTCTTTGCGATCGCAGCGGCCGGGATCTTCCACAGGAGTCGGCCGTTCTCCGCATCCGCCGCGGCCACGTGGGTTGTGTTCTTTCCCTTTGCGTTCGGCAGTTGCGTGTTGAGGACTATCTTGCCGTCGAGCACCGCCAGTTCCTCGACGCGGCCCAGCGCTTCGCAGGTGTGGATCGTCTCCCCGGTCGCCGCGTCGAGGATGGCGAGGGGACCGCGTTTCCTGAGCGTCACGTAGACCCGGTCGCCGACTGCCGCCAGGGCGTGCGGGTTGACCTGGTCGCACGGCAGGCGCCAGAGGCGGATGCCGTTGAAGGCGTCGCGTGCGATCAGCGTCCACAGGGCCGGCACGCCGCGCGGCTGGCCGATGATTCCTTCGTCGATGATGCAGACCAGGCGTCCGTTGGCCGAGACCATGGCGTGCACGCTCGAAGCGAACTCGTGGCTGCGGCTCCACATCGGGCCCGATTTCCATTGCAGGTGGCGCGGCGGCCCGACGCGGTCGTCCTCGGCTACGGCATTGTTGCCCGCGTCGTGCAGGTAGTGCGTCCAGTCGTCGATATCGTTGGGAACCGGCTTCGCGTACGCTCGCCAGTTCCCAACGATATCGGATTTGAGATTTGGGATTTGGGATTTGGGATTGGCCAAAGCAACTCCGCGCGGCGACAACACGCGCCTGATCTCCTCTCCCGACACCTGCCCCCCGACACCTGACACCACGATCAGGTCGACGATGTTGTCGCCGTAGGGGAGCGTGTTGCGGTCCCAGTGGCGGACGGAGACTTTGCCGTAGAGCCCGCGGGACTGGATGAGCTTGCGGGCGGCTTGGACATTCCGCGGGTCTGCGTCCAGCCCCTGCACGATGTAACGGTCGTTGGCGTACAGGTCGGCGGTGAGAGTGCCGTCCCCGCACCCCAGGTGCACGACCAGGCCGCCCTTGACGCCCGACGCGTCGTAGATGGTCTCTGCCTGGTTGGCGGCGGGGGAGGGGAGCGTGAGGCTTGTGAAGGCCAGTCCGATTGCAACTAGTGTTCTGCGTTGGATTCGGGACATATGCTTGATCCTGTTTTCCTAATGGTTGTATGGGCGAGAAGCCAGAGCGATAGATGAACGATAGCCGTATCCAGGGCGGGCGTCAATCGCCGGGAGACGAGCCCGGGGTTGCTCTCCGGCCGTTGAGTAGACGAGTGCGGGACTACGTGGCAGACCGCGGCGAACGGCCGTAAAGTCACATATGGTCCCGGCCACGCCGGGCTGATACCAATCTCGCAAAGGCGTGCGGCGTCTTGGACAATTCGGCAGGGAAACTGTAACCCCGCCCTGTCATCCCGAGCGCAGCGGAGCGGAGTCGAGGGATCTCGGGAATTGGCAACCACGCCGGACGTGCTTGGCAATTCCCGAGATCCCTCGACTCCGCTCCGCTGCGCTCGGGATGACAAGCAGGAGTTGGAGTTTCCGGTCAGCACTCACCGAATCGCCAATCACCATCTCCCCCGCTCGTACGAATCCAGGACTTCTTCCCGCGTCCAGGTCTTGAACAGGACCTGGCTGTCTTTCGGGTGGTAGGGGAGGATGTCGGAGTAGCCGGGGATGACGGCTTCCACTACGGGGAAGCCGATGTCGGGGTTGGTGAACTCCACCGCGATGTAGTCTTTGCCGAGCTGACGGCAGATGGCTTTGCACTGTTCGATATCGTCCAGGCAGTCGTCGAAACACGGGCCGCGGTCGAACGGCGCCAGGTCGCCCTCGCGCAGAAAATCGGCGTGCGTCAGGGGCACGAATCCGAACATGAACGTGGACAGGAAGTTGTCGCCGTCGTCGGGAATGCACTTCAGCGCGCGGAAATCGTGCTTGAGTATGCGCTCCTGCTCGTCCGCCTGCCCGTGAATGAACTCGTCCAGGCGGCGGCCCTGGGTGTACTCGGTGAACGTGCGCATCAGGGCGTCCTCCCGGTTGAAGGACGCGCCGACCTTGAAGAAGTGGTGGAACTGGTAGTCCTCGGGGATGTTCGGATCGAAGAAGTAGGCGCCGATGCACGGCAGGGACCCGCCGAACGATAGGTCTTTGATCGTGACTTCGATGCCCTTGTCGCGCACAAAAGCGATCTGTTCCCGGATGACCGGGTGCTCGATTGTCTGTTCGTCGATCGTCGGCATGACCAGTCGGTTCTTCAGCACGGTGATGTGCGCCCGCCGCTCGAAGATCTCGTTGGTGGCGTGGACGAGCGCCTCTTCGATACGGTTGCCGGCGGCCAGACCGTTCGGTCCGCCGATTCGGCGTATGAACTCGATCGGCACTTTGACCCGTCGCCCGTCCAGGAGGGACTCGCCCTCAACCCAGTGCTGAGCGCACTCCGTGCTCTTCACCTTCTCCACCACCGCGGGTGTCGTGTCCACGTGCGCCAGCAACTCCTCGATGCGCAGCGGGTTCCGAACGTCGTCCTGGTGTGCCGTTACGTAGCCGGGGAGCTGGCCTATTTCGCGCGCCGTCAGCCACTCCGCGCCTTCTGCCAGGGCGCCCGCCTTGCTCAAGATCCGCGAAACACCCTTGCCCATGGCGCGGAAACTGAGTCCGTCAATGAACATCGCGGCCCAGAACAGACGCTCGGACACCTTCTCTTCAATCATCCGGTATTCGTGAAGGTTGCCGAGAACGGACTCCAGCCGCTCGACGGTGTTCTCGGGCGTTTCGCACTTCCCATAGCCGATCTTGATGCAGCTTTTCAGTTCCATTCTCGTTCCTTAGTTTCCGGGCGGCTTTGCCCCCGGGGTTTCGCTCCCGAGACCGTTCATGTCGAAAACCGGAGCCGGCCGTCCTCGGCCGGTGGAGAACGGCGGAGACCGCCGTCTCCATTGGCAGGCCCTGTGGCGGACTTCGAGTTTCAAGCCAGGGCCTTGTCAATCTCCTGCGCCGCGGCCATTCCTTCCGCTATGCACTGGGCGACCGATGCCCCGCCGTTTATCAGACCGCCGGCCGCGAATACGTTCTCCAAACTCGTGGCGAGCGACCCGTCGCCCGCGACTCGCACCAAACCGTGTTCCGTGAAGGCGACACCATCCAAACACTCCCTGAGAGCGTCGGAGACGTGCAAGCCCATGGCCTCGATCGCCAGGCCGACCCGCAGCAAACTCTCACTGCCGGCAATGTCAGTCAAGGCTCGTACGCCTTGATCGTCAGGATCACCGTATTCCGTGCGGCGGATCCTCACTCCCGTCAGCGTGCCGCTTGCATCGGTCGCGTATCCCAGCGCACGCGTCAGTGTCATCACGTGCGCGCCGCTCGTGCCGAACCAGCCGTCCGGCATGTGCCAGTGCATCTCGGCCAATGAACCCGCATACACGACGTAGATGTCCGTTGCGCCGAGCTCCTTCGATACGGCCGCCGCATCCATGGCGCAGTCGCCTCCCGCGAGAATGGCCACGCGGGCCGGCAGGGACTGTCGATGCCCGCCCTTGGTTTCCTGCAGGAACGTGAGCGCGTCGACGACACCTTCGGCCCGCCCGAGCGACTGCTCCTGCCGGACTCCCGCCGCCAGCAGTACGGCGTCGAACCGGTCGCGCAGCTCGTCGAGCGCGACATCAATCCCCAGGGCTTGCTCGTGCCGGATTTCCAGCGCGCCCTGCGAAAGAGCGCGTTGCAGCACGGCTTCGATTTCAGGCTGCGCACTCGGGAACCTGCCGGCGCGAATAGCCTCCTCCGGTGTGCCGCCCAGCCTGTCGCCCCGCTCGACGATCACTACGCCGTGTCCCTTTTCCAGCAGCCCCACGGCACAGGCGATGCCCGCCGGGCCGCCGCCGACAACCGCGACCCTCTTCCCGGTGCGCAAATCCGGCAGCTTGACCGCAGTCAATCCGTCGGCCCGCGCGGACCACGACACCGCGTACTGAATGTCCCGAATCCGCACCGGGTTACCGCTCAGCGCGTTTTCGACGCACGCCCCTTCGCACTGCATCCACGTCGGGCAGAGGTGCGAACACATCTCCGGAAGAACGTTGGCGCGCCGAACGATGCCGTAGGCCGTCCTACTGTCGCCGTCGGCAAAGGCCCTGACAAAGGCCGGCACGTCAATCCGATTGGGGCAGGCGGCGGTACACATGGCAGCCGCACAGCCGTGGCAGCGACGCGCATCTTCGCGCAGGCAGTCGATCGAGTAACGCTTGCGATGCCTGTACTCCGGGCCGTAGACATCGCTGTCGCGGATGACGCATCCGGTAAGCGCTCCTTCACCGATCAGCTCGTAGCACGCGTCGCACATGATGCAGCACTTGGTCGGGTCCAGTTTGCCCGTGTCGAAGAGATCGCGCGGGGCGTCGGGATAGCCCAGTGCGCCGCGTCCAAGACCGGCGACGGCCATTCCTTCGTCACCCAGCACCGCGGCCGCCACGTTTGGCACGAGCTGCCGCAGCCAACTGAAGCCGCCGCCCAAAACCGGCAGATCGGGCACGGATTCGTGGAGCTTGCGAGTGATCGCGAGTTGGCGGTCAAGCAGCCACAGAGGGTGCCGCGGCTCGCCGTTGACAGCCGGCGGCGGCGAGACGGAGACGTTCACCAGGTCAACCCCGGCGTCCCGCAGCATCCGCACGAGCTCGATCGGTTCCCGGAGGTCGCTTTCCCGGCCAGTCCGCCCCGTGACGCCGAAACCATACGGCTGCGGGTTCCCGTCGTAGGCGGTCGTGCGCGTAGCGAGCAACAGTTTGGGAACGTGCGTCCGGATTTCCGCCAGCGTTTCCCGCAGGAAGCGTGTTCGGTTCTCGAACGAGCTGCCGTACCTGCCGGTGCGGGTGAAAGCTGCCAGCAATTCCGCCGTCAGGTCGCCGTGGCAGCTCTTGACGTCGATTCCGTCGAAACCGGCCTCGGCCGCCAGGCGCGCGGCTTCGACGTAGGTGTCGCGGAGCCCGTCGAGAAAGCTGTCGCTCGCAAGGGGGTAGTCGGCCGGAATGTCGAGCTTGCGGTCGGCGTCGGGATAGTGGTGGACGATGACCGGGGCCGTTCCGCCGCGGCGCCCCGGATGGGTGAGTTGAATCAGGAGAACGATGTCCTCTCTGCGACTCTCTCGCGCAGCTTCGCGTATGGCGTGGACGAGCTGTGCAAACGCATGAACGTTGTCGTGGTGCAGGCAGAGTTGGGCGGGGTTGGCCCTGGCGTCGCGGCGGACGGCCGTGGCTTCAACCCAGATCATTCCGAACCCTCCCCGGGCATAGCGCAGGTAGCGGCGGAACGTCATTGCCCCCGGTGCGCCGTCGGGCGTAGCGTCCGCACCCTCCATGGGCTGTACACAGAGGCGGTTGGACACTCGCTTGTCGCGCAGCGCCATAGGTTCGCGCAGTACGGAGAACTCGTCGACAACAGGAATCGCAAGTCCAAGACGGCCGATCTCGGCACGAAGCGCGTCGGCGTTCTCGAGATGAAACAACTCGTCCACCATTTGCTGTTCTCCGGTTTCGGTTTTCCCTCCGTTCCCACAGCATAGCAGCCAAGGTACGCGGAATGGAAACATTTCCGACCGTAGAAACGTTCTCCAGGACGGTTCCAACCCGCCAGCCGGAAAGCCCTGTCATCCCGAGCGCAGCGCAGTCCACCCCCCGCCCTGTCACCCCGAGCGCAGCGGAGCGGAGTCGAGGGATCTCGGGAACTGCCAAGCACGTCCGGCGTGGTTGCCAATTCCCGAGATTCCTCGACTCCGCTCCGCTGCGCTCGGAATGACGGCGCGGGGGGTTGAAATTCCCGTCCGGGATTGCCTTGTGTCCGAGTTGCGCTATAGTCGCGCACAACACTCAAGGAGACCAACGCATGCAACTTGGCAAGTACTCTATCGGGGTAGGGGACCGTTTCGGTCGGCAGGGACAGGCCCAGTTGGCGGCCATGCAGACGGCGCGGGAGGAGGGCATTGCAGTTGTGCCCGTCTGGAACAAGTCTTTCAGGGAACACCAGATCATCGGTACGACGCCTGACGATGTCCGGGCGGCGGCCGATGCTGCCGTTGCGACCGCCGGGTGGCGTGGGTCGTACTTCGTCGACGCGGATCACATCGGTCTCGGAACCGTGGCGGGATTCATAGCCGCCAGCGATTTCTTCACTATCGACGTGGCCGATTTCATCGGGACGTCCGCCCCGTCTGAAGAAGTGGGCAAATTCGTGGCGCGGCACGAAGAGCTGCTCGGGGACGTTGTCGTTGAGGGCTTGTCCGAACAGCTGCGGACTACGCGGGAACAGGTCGCCCAGATCGCGGCGAAGTACCTGCTGGCCGTGCGTGAGGCGGGCAAGGTGTTCCGCGAGATCGAAGTCGCCAAGGGTGAGGGCGCCTTCGTCACCGAAGTGTCAATGGACGAAACCGATGCGCCGCAGACGCCGGTTGAGCTCCTCGTGATTCTGGCGGCGATCGCCGATGCCCGGATACCCGTGCAGACAATCGCGCCGAAGTTCACGGGCCGGTTCAACAAGGGGGTTGACTATGTCGGCGACGTTGCTCGGTTCGAGCGCGAGTTCAACGACGACCTGGCGGTCATCGCGTACGCCGTGGCAGCCTACGGTCTGCCGCGCGAGCTCAAGATAAGCGTCCACTCCGGCAGCGATAAGTTTTCCATCTACGGTGCGATGCGACGCGCGATACGCAGATTCGACGCGGGGTTGCACTTAAAGACGGCCGGGACGACCTGGTTGGAGGAACTGATCGGGCTGGCCCAGTCGGGCGGCGAGGGGCTGGCGCTGGCCAAGGAGGTATACCGTGTTTCGGTGGGTCGTTTCGACGAGCTCTGTGCTCCCTACGCAACAGTGGTCGACATCGACCGTGGACAGTTGCCGGCGGTCGATACCGTAGCCGCATGGAGTGGCGGGCAGTTTGCGGCGGCGGTCAGACATGACCGGCGCTGTCCCGACTTCAACCCGCACGTCCGCCAGCTCCTGCACGTCGGCTACAAGGTCGCGGCGGAAATGGGTACGCGCTATCTCGACACGCTGGACGCGTGCGAGTCATTCGTCGCGCCAAACGTCACGCGCAACATTCTCGAACGCCACGTGCGGCCCCTGTTCCGGTCCGTGACCCGGCCGCCCGCGCGCCGCCCCTCACCCGGTCCTCCTGCGTCGGACCGACCTCTCCCCCCGGGGGGAGAGGTGGATGGCGCGTTCCCACCTCTCCCCTCGGGGGAGAGGTCGGTCCGACGCAGGAGGACCGGGTGAGGGGTCGGAACCGCCGCGGATTCCCCTTGTCACCCCGCAGGCGCGCGGTTACATTGACAGCCATGAAAAAGCGCGTGTTCAAGATTGCCATAGCTCCCGATTCTTTCAAAGGTTCGCTCTCGGCGCTCGAGGCCGCGGAGCACATAGAGCGGGGGCTGAAGAACGTTCTCAAGAACGTATCGTGTCGCAAGATTCCCATGGCCGACGGCGGGGAAGGAACCGTCCGGGCCATCGCGGAATCGACGGGGGGCAAGATCCTCACGCGGACCGTTACCGGCCCGCGCGGCAAGAAGGTGAAGGCCCACTTTGGCGTTACCGGGGACGGCAAGACGGCAGTGATCGAGATGGCTGCCGCAAGCGGGCTGGCCCTGCTCAAGCCGCGCGAGCGCAATCCCATGGTGACGACGACCCGCGGTACCGGTCAACTGATCAAGCAGGCGTTGGCGCAGGGCGCCCGGCACATCCTTGTCGGCATCGGCGGCAGCGCTACCAATGACGGCGGCACGGGGATGGCCCGTGCTCTGGGCGTGCGCTTCCTGGACAAGCAGGGACGCAACCTGCCTGAGGGGGGTGGCGCGTTGCGCGAGCTCGAGCGCATCGACATCCGCAAGCTCGATCCGCGCGTTGCCAAAGCACGCGTCGAAGTGGCGTGCGACGTGGACAATCCGCTCACGGGGCCGCATGGCGCCGCGCAGGTGTACGGGCCGCAGAAGGGGGCGACGCCGGCCATGGTCAAGAAGCTGGACGCCGGGCTCAAGCAGATGGCCAAGGTTGCGGCGCGCGACCTGGGTATCGACATTCTCGAAGTGCCCGGTTCCGGCGCAGCCGGCGGGCTCGGCGGCGGTTTGATGGCCTACCTGGGCGGCGTGCTGCGGCCCGGTGTGGACATGGTGGTCGACAGCGTGAAGCTCAAGCGTCGCATGAAGGGGTGCGACCTGGTGATCACGGGTGAGGGGCGCATGGACCACCAGACGGCCTACGGCAAGACGCCGGCTGGTGTCGCGCGTGTGGCCAAGGAGCTGGGGATCCCCGTCATCGCCATCTGCGGATCGCTGGGCAAAGACCCGGGCGTGGTGAACGACATCGGCATCGATGCGTTCTTCGCCGCGCTGGAGACTCCCGTGGATGAGCTGGATTTGCCAAAGGAAGGACCGGGGATGTTGCTGCGCTGCGCCGAGCAGGTGGGACGCATTCTCGCCCTGTCCCTGCCCGGACGCACGGCATTGCGGCTAAGGTAGAAAACTGGAGACGGCGGTCCTCCGCCGTTATGGAGACGACGGTTCACTGCCGTTATGGAGACGACGGTTCACTGCCGTTGTGGAGACGGCGGTCCTCCGCCGTTGTGGAGACGGCGGTCCTCCGCCGTTACGAGCAAAGGAGACGCAGATGTTTGAACGCGAGGTGAATCACGATAACGTGCGGAGTGCGGACATCGTCGTGGGGCTGGCTTCCTACATGGAAGCCGACAGCATTGACTACCCGACAATGAGGTGCAGCGAAGGACTGAAGAAGTACTATCCGGACTGCAAGGGCGTGATCGTCAATTGCGACAACCACTCGCCGGACGATACGGAGCACGCGTTTCTCGGCACTGAGACCGAGGCGCCGAAGATCTACATCACCACGCCGCCTGACACTCCGGGCAAGGGATACAACTTCGAGAACATGTTCCGCAAGGTGATCGAGCTCGAAGCTGACGTGCTGGTGTGCGTCGACGCCGACCTCACCAGCATCACGCCGGAGTGGGTCAAGTACTTCGTCGACCCGATCCGCGAAGGCTTCGATTTCGTGAACCCGATCTATTCGCGTCACAAGTATGACGGCACGATTACCAACAACATCTGCTACCCCCTCATCTATGGCCTGTTCTGCCGCAACATCCGGCAGCCCATCGGCGGCGACTTCGCCATGTCGGGCGAGTTCGCCGAGCACCTGGTCATGCAACCCTGGCACCGTACGACCGAGGAGTACGGCGTTGACATATTCATGACGATGAACGCCATTACGGGCGGGTTCAAAATCTGCGAGACCGGGCTCGGCGCCAAGCGACACAAACCCAGTGCTCCCAAGCTCGGGCCGATGTTCATCCAGGTGGTCAGCACCGCGTTTCTGACCGTGTTGCGCAGCTTCGAGATGTGGCGGCACCGCAACGTCATCGAGCAGCCGCCGCTGTACGGATTGCGCCACATGGAAGCGGCCCAGGAGTTGGACATGGACCGGACGGCGATCGAGAAGCAGGCGCGCGATGGATTCAAGGAGTGCCAGGCAGAGCTCGAGAAGGTCCTCTCGCCCGATCTCTACAAGGACTTGACCGTCATGTTCACGACCGGCGTCATCGACATGAGCGCGGACCAGTGGATCACGGCCGTATTCGACATGATTGCCGCGTTCAAGGCGGCCAAGGACCGCAACGCGCTGGTGGAGTCGCTGAAGGGACTCTATTTCGGCCGTGCGTTGTCCTTCATGAACAAGACGTGGGACTGGAGCACGGAGAAGGCCGAGGAAGAGATCCTGGCACAGGCCCAGCTCTTCCACGCGCATCGCGACTACCTGATTCGCAAATTGGAGGACTGAGAGCGCCCATGGCAAAGAAAAAGACGAGCGTTGCCATTCTACACTATTCGTGCCCTCCCGTGATCGGTGGGGTGGAGTTCATTATCGAAGCTCATGCCCGGGAGTTTGCCGAAGCCGGCTACAACGTGAGACTGGTCGCCGGTAAAGGGGGGGAGGTCCACGAGGGCGTGTCCACTGTCGCCGTTCCCGAGATTGCGGTGGGCGGCGGTCAGAAGATGGCGACCGTGCTCAAGGCCCTCGATCGTGGCGAAGTCCCGTTCTCTTTCGAGAAAGCGGTCAAGTCGACAGAGAAGAGCCTGACACGTGCTCTACGAGGCGTTGACGTGTGCATGATTCACAACGTCATGACAATGCACTTCAACCTCGTGGCCACGGCGGCGCTCGCCAATATCATGAAGCGGTCGCGCTCGACACGGTTCATTGCCTGGACGCACGATCTGACGTTCACCGACCCAGTCTACGAACCGCACCAGCACCGTCGGTATCCTTGGAGCCTGCTGTTGCAGCCTCAACCCGGATGCAACTACTGCGCGATTTCGAAGCAAAGGCAGACGGAGATGCGCAAACTGTTCAGGGTGAAAGCGTCGCGAATTCCCGTCATTCCCGATGGAATAAGTGTTCCTCAGCACTTGCGGCTGACGCCTCCTGTCAAGAAGCTCTTCTACGAAGAGCGGCTTTCGGCAGTCGACATTGTGGCGATTACACCGGCGCGCATCCTGCGGCGCAAGAACCTTGGCGTCGGCATGGAGATCGTGGCCGCGCTGAAACGCAGGGGAAAGACGGTGCGCTGGTTGATAACGGGCGCGCCGGATCCGTACAACCCGGAGTCGATGAAGTACTACAGGATGCTTCAGTCGCTCCGCCGCCGCCTGAAGGTCCAGGAGGAAGTTGTATTTCTGGCGGAACGTCTCGAGGAGCGCGTGAGTCATGAGGACCTCTGTGCTCTTTACCGAGTGTCGGACATGCTCCTTTTCCCGAGCGACCGCGAAGGATTCGGTTTGCCGGTCCTGGAGGCAGGGCTGGCGGGTTTGCTGGTTGTCATCAGCGACATTCCGCCGCTTAGGGAATTGGCGGGCAGGGACGCGGTGTACATACACCTCGGTGACGCTTCGGATGTGGTTGCCAAGAAAATCACAACGGCGTTGAAGCGGCGTCCCGAACTGCAGTTCCGAAAGAAGGTCATCAAGAACTACGCGTGGGAAGCCGTGTTTGCGGCTCGCATTCTGCCCGCCGCGATCCATCCGCATACGGTTTGGAAGGAGTCGCAGCGCGTGCGTCCCGCGTGATTCAGGAGAGGTGTTGCGATGGCGGAGGAACGTCGTAGAGGGGGCTCCCGCCTGGGGTGGCTGATGGTCCTGATGATCGCGGCCGTCCTGTGCCGTTTCAATCTCCCCGCGAAGCCCATATCAAGCAATCTGGATCTGCCCGAGCTCGAGAAGAAGGAGTGGGTCATCAAGGCCGCCGGCGGCATCTTTATCCATCTCCTTGTCACTGATGCCGTTGCCGGTTGGGAGTACATCGACCTTGGTGTCGTGCGGATTGCCAATTCAAATCGGCTGAACGCCAGGGCCGTCGGTCTTCCTTTCTGCAAATGGCGTTTGTACTCGAAGGACAAGCAGAAGTAGCCCTCACTCGAGTATCTTGCGTTTCTGCACCGGTTTGCCGCCGATGAGCGTCACTTCGACAACCGGCTCGAAGCGGATGCTATCCAGGAACTCATGGAGCATCTTCACATCACCATCGGTGAGTGCCAGTCTGTCGAGCCTGTTCGAGATGGCGTCGACACGCCTGGTGAGCTCGTCGACCTTCCACAGCAATTCGGCCAGCGCCTCCGACCACGTGCAGTCCAACTTGGGTCGTTGACTCGTACTCGCTGGTGGTTCCGTCTGCGCCGTCGCCCGCTCACCGCTCACGTCTTCCGCCCGAGTCGGGGGGAGCGTGCAGCAAGCCATAGCGATGACGGCGACAACTACGCGAAGAACCCCGGGTAGTTCCATGGTGACTCCTTTCAGTTCTCGTAGTCGCTGCTCATAGTCGATCGACTACGAGTTATCCCAGTTTCCAAGACCTCTCGGTACGAAATGGAGACGGCCGTCCTCGGCCGTTCCGGACCGACGGGCCTCAGCGACGCCCCCTTTTCCGGCGGAGGATCCGCCTTCGCTCCGCTACGGCGGGACCAGCCGCCGGCTCCATGGTGCCGAATCGATGCCGACAAGTATCCGGGATTCGTGTTGCTCCTGCACACGACTCCTCACAGTTCAGCTTTCCGATTTAACTCTACCATGCAGGAGGAGCGGAGTTGTCATGGTTCTGTAAAGAGGATGCAAAAAAAGAAAAATCGCAGAAAGACCCTTGACGTTTCAACACTTCAACAATTAAACAATTGTTTAATTGTTGAAGTGTTGAAACGATGGTCGTGAGACGTGAAACTGACGAAACATGCCATGCCGGAGACCCTGTACAGGGCTTCACGCTGTTGTCGTGTCCTGGGCAACCCGACTGCCTACCTAATCCTGCGTTGCCTCGGAACTGCACACAAGACGCCGACCAACCTGAGTGAGGAACTGGAAGTCTCAATTGCAACGATTTCCATGACGTTGCGCCATCTGCGCGAAATGGATCTGATCAGATACGAAACAAACGGACGCCACAAGGTGTACTGGGTAAAGGACGAGGAAGTCCTCACGATCCTGGATTCCCTGGAGCGGTGGGTCGAAGCGACGCGTTCCCAGAAGTAGGCGCGATCTACCACAGCATGCGGATCGGGACGCCGGCGTCGGCGAGCTCGCGCTTGATCTGGGGGATGGTGTAATCGCCGGTGTGGATCATGCCGGCGATGATTGCGGCGTCGGCGTGGGCCTGGGTGAAGACGTCGGCGAGGTGCTGAGAGCAGCCACCGCCACCCGATGCCACGACCGGCACGGACACGTTGTCGGCTATCATCCCGGTCAGCTCAAGCTCGAAACCCTCGCGTGTGCCGTCCGCGTCGACGGAATTGACCACGATTTCGCCCACTCCGAGATCAACGGCGCGTCTGGCCCATTCCAGGGCATCCATGCCGGTGAACTCGCGGAAACCGCGGGTTGTGATTTCGTAGCCGCTGGGGCACTGGTCGGGCTTGTCAACCTTGAACGGGTCCATCCCGAGAACGATGCACTGCGCCCCGAAGGCCCGCGAGCCCTGGGCGATGATGTCGGGGTTGTGCACGGCCAGCGAATTGACGGACACCTTTTCCGCGCCGGCGAGCAGGACGTCCGACATGTCTTTCAGCGACGAAATGCCGCCTCCGACCGCAAACGGGATGCGGATGGCATGCGCGACTTCCCGTACCATCTCGATGTCGATCGGGCGTCTTTCGGCCGAAGCGGTGATGTCATAAAAGACGAGCTCGTCGCAGCCTTCTTCGTAGTATCGGGCGGCCATCTCGACCGGGTCGCCGAGGTCGATGTTGTTCTTGAACTTCACGCCCTTTGTAACCCGGCGGTTATGGATGTCCAGACAGGGAATGATGCGTTTCGTCAACATCTCATGGCTTCCAGTTGCAGAAGTTCTCGAGCATGCGCAAGCCGACCTTACCCGACTTCTCGGGGTGGAATTGCGTGGCGACAAGGTTGTCACGGGCCACGGTCGAAGCGAACGTGACGTCGCCATAGTCGGTCTCGCCAATGACGCAGGCGTCGTCGGACGGGGACGGGTAGTAGCTGTGAACGAAGTAGAACTCACTGCCGTCCTCGATGCCGTCCCACACGGGGTGCGCCCGCCGTTGGGAAACGCGGTTCCAGCCCATTTGCGGTACCTTGTCGTACCTGCTCTCGGGCGTGAAGCGGGGCACTGTTCCGCCGAAGAGCCCTACGCCGTCGACGCCGCCGTCTTCCCCCAGGTGTTCGAAAACGATCTGTGTCCCGAGGCAGATTCCCATAAAGGGGGTGCCCCGCGCGGCCACGGTTCTGATTGCGTCTTCCAGACCGAGTTCACGCAGGGATTCCATGGCCGCGCCGGCGGCGCCGACGCCGGGGAAGACCACTCTCTGGGCACCCAGGATGTCGCCGGGTGACTGCGTGATGTGCGCCTCGATCCGAAGCGTCTCGAACGCCAGCCGCACGCTGGTCAGGTTGCCGGCATTGTAGTCGATGATTGCGATCACGGAGTCCGCCGTCCTCTTCCTTTGGTAACGAAAGGCGCACAGTATTGCGTGGGACGGAGGATACGTCAATGCCCTGAATCGGCCCCCATTCCGCGGACCGGACTTCGGACGTTGTGCTCTCATCGCGGTTTCGTCTCGTCCACGACGGCTCGCGAGG
>CAZKRK010000017.1:0-39050 GCA_964555035.1 uncultured Victivallales bacterium
GGCACTCACCCTATTGAAAAAAGACGATTCTGCCCGCGAATAGCGAAAGATGGGTGAACAACATGGCGGGTGGCGGGTGGACACATCGCCACCTCGGTTTTCAAACACTTGCATAGGGTGTTCTCCGCGGGAACGCACAGAACCTACGCGGTCAGACAGGACGGACGCATCAGGGTCCCGCCGAACCGAAGAGACAAACCGGATCTGGAGACGGCGGTCCTCCGCCGTTACGGACAAGTGTTGAACACGGGACCCGACAGGAACGACCAGGGGCGCGTTTGCCTCGCTACGTGTGCTCACATTTGTTCGTAACGGCGGAGGACCGCCGTCTCCAGGGCGAGCAACAGGCCTTGCGAGTGCGAACCCGAAACCGCGGACTGGTCTGGTGGCGTCTTGCCATCGGAGCGGTTTCACTGCGTCCACGACGGCTCGCGAGGACGCTCGCCCTCCAGTTGGGGACATCACGGAACCCTTGATGCACGCAACTGGAGGGCGAGCGTCCTCGCGAGCCGTCGTGGACGAGACGACACCGCGATGAGAGCACAACGTCCGAAGGCCAGTCCGCGGAATGGTGGCAAACTCTATCCCTTGCTTTTCCCCCGCAAAAGACGCTACTCTCCCTACTAGTGTGAACAGCCGAAGGAATCCCCGGATGAGCCCGAAAAGTCTTCCAGTCCTCCGCTTCTCCGCCGTAGCCGCCGCGGGCGCCATGCTCGTATTCGCGGCAGACCTGGCCGCGCTGGTTCTGATGGCCGCCGGCCGCGACCGCGCACGACGCTGACTCGGCTACCTGGGGCTGGGGCACATGGTCATGCTGTTGACCTTCGTGGTCCTGTCGATCTTCCTTTTTTGCGGGCGCGAGCTAGTTGAGCTGGGCGAAAGTAACTCGAGCCACTTCGAGGACGCAGACGGTTCTCGTATGCGTCACTCCACGCGCAGGCGGTAGAATCGTGTCGCGGTTCGTGAAACCGAGTCGGTATAGGCGTTCAGTGGCGGCGTTGCCGGCAGGTCTTCGACGAGAGGAAGGAACACCGACGACAGGTTGGTCGAAGCCAGCAGGGAGTAAGTTCTGTTCGACCGGCTGTTCCAGGTGATGACGTGGCATCCCCCGCTGGACAGCCGTGGCGCAAGGAGTTTCAGGCAGGACTCGGCATCGTCGGGGTTCGTTCCGGCAAGGTACTCGCGCAGGTCGTCGAACCCGTCGGCATCGCTGTCGGAACCGCGCGTGGCATTCGTCAGAGCGCCGAAATGCTCCAGTTCCCAACCGTCCAGCCGCCGCCCCCCTCCTCCGCACCATGGACAAACAGGGGAACGGCCTTCATGGTCGCAAAAGAGTGCCGTTCTCCGGCATTGCCGTCCACGGCGTCATTGCCGGCTTCGTCTTCGGAGTGCACCGTGAAATAGTACTTCGTTTCCGGCGTCAGGCCCGCCAGGACAACGGTGTGGTTTGTTGCCAGAAAGGCGTTCTCACCGTAGGCATGCAGGGATATGACGTTGCCATAGGCAACATGGCTCAGAGCGGGTTCGTCCGTCTTCCAGGTGACGACGGCCTTCTCGTCGGTGGTGTTCCGCACGCGCACGTTGGATATGAGCGGCGCCACAAAATCCGCCGTGGCCGAAGCGGCGTTTGTGACGCATTGCCCGAACCCGTCATCGTCATCAACGTAGGTAACGCTGAAGGTGTCGTCATTGCGAGCCTGCAGGGCACCGTCGGTGGCGACGGCTGCCTCGTCGGCCAGGACTACGCGTCCGGTAAACACGCCGCTGCTGTCGCCCGTCTCGCGCAACGTGAGCGTTTCGGCGTCCCCCGCGGTGGAGGTGAACGTCACCGTGGCGGAGTCGCGGGCGTGACGATCACGGTCCAACCCCACGTCCATCACGCTGGCCGCAACGTCCTCTCCCTTGCCGTAGCGCGCTTTGTCAAGGAACACGCGCCCGGCCTGACCGATGGAACCGCCAAAGGTGGTTTCGGGGTCGCCCAGAAGGTTGAGTTCGAAGCAGCACCAGCGGTATGCCCCTGAGGTGTCGGCCGCGATTGCCCCGTAGCTGTCCTCTTTCGAGTCCTGGTTGGCCTGCGAGGGGCGCCCCATGCCCTCGGCGAAAACGGCGTCCCAGAACTCGTAGTCGAACTTCTGAGAAGGGCTGGCCTCGACGTCGCCCGGCTCGAACCAACCATAGCGGGAGTTCATGACGACGGCAAAGGCCCCGTGAGCCGAGCGCACGAAGTTCTCGCCGACGCATTCGTCATTGTCGAAGCACCCCGCGTAGCATCCCTGCGAGTAGACGAAACAGAAGTCCTTCCCGTTGCTCACGTCACTTTCGTCGCCGGTCATGTCGTAGAACTCAAAGCTGGCGACCCACATGACCATCCAGTCGCTGGCGTGTCCCATGTGGTTCACGACGTGGACGCCGGCGTTTACCGTGTTGACGACGCTCTGCCCGTCGAAAGTGCCTTCCCTTGAGTAGAGCTTGGTAATCTCGTACTCGGCGGGAAAAAGGGGCTCGACCGCGTCCTTGTAGTCGGCGCCCCATGTTTCCGGATCGTCATGCAGAATGGACTCGACCGCGGTCACGCATTGATCGGCAGGCACGAGGATGTTGACGGCCTTGTATGGAAGCGCGGGCTCGCCGGGGTTGGCGAACGTGGACAGTCCCCGCATCGACACCGCGGTTTCGTCGCCATGCCGCCGGATCGCCGGCGCGGGAAAGTCGAACTGTACCTCTATGACGCCGGCGTGCAGCCCCCCCCGCCGAGAGGCAACAGGCGCAACCCACGAGCGCAACGCGGAATTGGGCAAGCGTTTTCACATGCATCGCAATGCTACTCGTCAATGGCGATCCGATACAAGAGCGGAATCGTCCGCTCGGCGCCGTTTGTGTAGCCGGTCGCGGCGCCCGCGGCTTCGATTCCCGCGGCGACATCGTCCCAACCCCCGTTCACCGGATTCGTACAGAACTGGACGGCGTAGAGCCTGCCGGAGACGCTTGACCAGACGATAGCGGCGCCCATCTGGCCGCAAAGCGTGAACGAGACAATTCTCAGAACGTCGCCCGCGTCACGCGGGTCCGTGCCGGCGACGAGCTCGTCACCGTCCGTTGCGCCGTCGCCGTCCGTGTCGCCGCCGGGGTGGAAGCACTCGTACGCACCCATGTCGGAGGTCGCGCCGCCTGCCGCGTCACCGTCGAGCGGTCGCAAAGTACCATCCATGTCTATCGCGCTGACGCCGTCGATTCCGTCGTCGACGCCGGGCGAACCTGGCGACAGTCGATAGTTGCCGGCGGCCGGATTGACGAACACGGGAGAGGCATCGATACAGCCAAGGCCACCGGGAATCCCGCCGATCGGCGTCGTGCAGCAGTACTCGAAGGCCCCGCCGACTACGCCGGACCAATTGACGCCGCCACCCGTAGCCTCGTTGGAATAGACGATGCAGTTGCGGTAGATGCCGCCGCCGCACAGAACGCCGCCGCCGACGCCGTTGGTGGCGGCATTGTCGGCCAGCGTACAGTGCGCGACGGTTCCGCCGCCGCCGCTGTACAGGCCTCCGCCGGCCGAAGCCGTGTTGTCGTGCAGCACGCAATTGAGCACGGTTCCCGCGTCGCGGATGCAAACAGCCCCACCGAACCACCCCGCCGTGTTGGCGTGAAGCACGCAGTTCGACAAGCTGCCGCCATTGTCCATGAACACGCCCCCGCCACTCCGGTCCAACAGGAACCCCCCCGAAGTCAGCGTGCTCCCGCCCCTGATGGTGAACCCGGCAAGACGCGCAGTTCCCGCCAGGTAGACGCACCGGACCGGACCGCCGCCGTCGGAGGAGCCCACGATGGCGGTCGCGCCGGGGCCGTTCAGACTCGTTACGGTCACGCTTTTGAGCAACGTCACACGGCTCGGGAGCGTGGCGCCGTCCGGCACGGCGCCACCGCTATCGTAGACGCCGTCTCCTACGAGCACGGTATCGTTGGCGCTCGCGGCTTCGACGGCGGCCTGGATGTTGGTAGCGGCGGCGGCCCAGTTGGTATAGGGCCAGTCATGCGCCCCAATACCGGAAACGTAATGAACGGGCGAGTCGCCCGTGTGCTCGCCCGCCCTGATTACGGTAACACTGTCGGCGTGCACTACACTCGCGGAATTGCTGCCAAAAACGCTGATCCTGTTGTCGCCGAGGACGAGCCCGTCCACGGCGGCTTCCCACCTGTTGCTGTGCGCACGTGTCACGATTCCACCGGTGGCGCCCGTGTAGTTGGTCCACCACATGTCCCCCACGACGGCATCGTTGTTCGTGCCGGCCAGCATGCACGTCGTGACACCGGAGGAGACCAGGGACGGCGCACCGGTGACGGCAACATGCGGCAGTTCCAGGTATGCGATCAGCGTGACGGCGGTAGCGTTGGTCGACACCTCGCTGGCATCGCTATCGACGCAACGGTACGTCTGACTGTTGGTGGCGACGGGCTGTTCGGGCAGGGCCACGTAGTTGCTCCACAACGTGCCGCCCGGAACCTGGAGGATTCCGTTTGTTGCCCATCCCCCTTCCGGCAAGGCGCGCGCGGCAAGGGTGTTAACGCCCTTGGTCCCCACTACCCAAGCACTGAACGTGTCGCACGTGACGACGCCACTTCCTCCCGCCCCCACGCCGGGCGGAGGAAAGACGATGCCGGGTGGTTGGATTGCCGGGCTGCGCGCCTGCTCGTAGCATCCGATATCCACGGCGACACCCATGGACCTGGCCACGCCGTCAGGGTCCTCGCCCGCGGGAGCGTAAGCATTGCTCCCCGCATCGATGCAGGGGGAATCGAAAAAGAGGTGATAGTCCCCGGCATCGGTGTCGACGAAGCGGGGATCCCCGGCAATGCATCCGGTCCCGCCGGGAATGGCGTTGGTCGGCGTCGTGCAGCAATAGAGAAAACTGCCGACGGTATCGACGGCCCAGTTGTCGCCGTCCGCGGAAGCGCCATTGAACCGGACGATGGAATTGCGGATCAATCCGCCGTCGTAGCAGTATGCTCCACCGCCGCTCGTTGCGTTGTTCCGGCAAACCGTGGAGTTAACCACGAGTGCATTACCGTCGCAGAAAACACCGCCGCCGCATTGCGCTCGATTGGATACAACGAGGCTGTTGCGGAGCTCGTCACCGTCGATCCAGAGGTAGACCCCACCGCCATCGCCGGTGGCGACGTTGCCCACGATGCGGCTGTGTTCCACGACTCCCCCGCCGTCGCACACGATGCCTGCCCCGTGATCCGCATTGTTGCCGAAAACCCGGCACCGCGACACGAGGCCCCCGTTCTGCAAATATACGCCACCTCCGTCCGACGATGCGGTATTGCCGCTCAAAACACAGTCACGCATGGTGTTGCCGCCCCGCAGCAGGACCCCGCCACCGAAGCTGGCGGCGGAATTCCCGGCGATCTCACAGCCGGCCAGAAGCCCCGATCCGGCCGGGGCGAAGACACCGCCGCCGTCTTCCTGGGCCGAGTTGCCGACGATAACGCAATTCGATATCGCGCCGTCCTTGCACCAGGCGCCGCCGCCGCAACGGGTCTTGTCCACGTCGCCGTCGGCAAGCGTACTTCCGTCCGTGAGCGTGAAGCCCGCCAGCACTCCCCCGCCCGCCACATACGCGCAACGCACGGCGCCGGGTCCCACCGGTCCCCGGCCGAGAATGCTGGTGTCACGCGGACCGCTGACGCTCGCCACGGTGACGGCGCCGGTGATGGCCACGCGATTGGTCATGCCCGGAACGATCGCGACGCCGCCGGCGTCATAGGCGCCGGCGGCGACAAGCACCGTATCGCCGTCGGACGACTCGTCGACCGCGGCCTGGATACTGGTTGCCGCCTGGAGCCAGTTCGTGAACGGGGGCTGATGCCCGCCCGTGGTCGACACGTAGCGCATCGTCGCCGCATCCGCACCGGCGACCGCAAAAAGCGCCGGACAGAGCGCGACGAATACGGCGCGACGCGTCGCGCGCCAAAGAGAACCGAATGTTGCGTGTGTCGTCATGGATATCGCCGCGGCGACAAGCGCGCGAGGGCGCGTGTCGGTGTCACTCGCCGCCCACGTCCCCGGAGAGTAGGTAGACCGCGCCGTTGCGCTTCACAAACTGGCGATTGGTGTGAACCGTCTCTCCGTCGTCCCACACCAGCCTGATTTCATAGTCGTAGGTTGCCATGATTCGCACCCGGGAAAAAGCATTGGTTTGGCAGGACCTCTCGTCGCCGCTCATCGCGCCGACATAAAGATGCGCGGTCGCAAAGCAGTCCGGGGTCGCGGCGGGAAGACCGACCGGCGGGAAGTTGGTATAGCCGTCGCGGAAAAGCCGCGCTCGCGCACCGTCGAGACAGAACCCGAACTCCCCCAGGTTCGTGTTGATGCCACACATGGTGGCGACCGGCGCGAGCTCCGTAGGCAGACCGACCGCATCCAGCTTCGCGTACAGACGCAGGGCGTAGGCGTTGCTGTTGCTGTTGTACTCCAATTCGCAAAGAAGCACGTTCTTCTCGTTGGCGTCGTCAGCGGTTCGCGGTGTCGAGGAGTGGTTGCCGACGAGGTACATGCGAGCCGCGTAGTCGCCGCCATTCGTGGCGGCGAAGTCGGCGATGTCGAAGGCATACGTGCATCCGAAAGGGGCGCCTACCCAGGAGTAGCCGGCATCGCGAGTAGCGACCTCTGCCCGCATATTGCGAGTGAGCCTGTCAAGGCGACGTCCACCCGGCACGGCGTGCAGGCGGTCCGAAACGACATCACACTCCGAACGGCTGTCGCACACGTCCATCCAGATGTTCGAGAGCGAACCGCCGTCGAAGTCATCGTCGAGCAGCGGGCTGGGATCGCCGAAGATCGACACCTCGATCACCTGGCTGCGCCCGGTGTACGCGAAATCCTCCGTGTTGTTGTCGAGCAGCCGGGCCAGGGCGCTCTTCGTGCAGAGGTCCAGTTCGACTTCGCGCTGCGCGGCAAGCCGCCGTTCGGCCCGGTAGCGAAATGCGGCCAGCCGCCCCACTCCAAGCAGGACCAGCACAAGCACGAGAATTACGACGGCAAGCAGCACGAACCCCTTTCTCCCATCGGCGCCACTCGTCGCGTCGCTCTTCACTGTGCGTTGTAGAGGTGTATCCATCGTGACAAGGCTACTTCATCGGAAACCGTCCGGCCCCCCGCTTCGCGGCTGAGCAGCATCCTAAGCTCCAGCCGCACGCGATCCGTGCGGCTCGTATCGACGTTGAGTTCTACCGCTGTCGACAGCAACCCCGACTTCCGGGTCACAAGAGGGGTCGTCGCGGCATGGGAGCTCGACAAAACAATCTGAAACAGGCTCCCGTCGCGGCAGAGCACGGTGTAGTTGGTCACGTTGTGCCAGCTCCCGAAGGACACGCCGCTGAACTGTCCGCACCGGGGATAGTAGGCCGTCCAGGAAGGCTCCAGAGGCTGGCTGGTGCTGTTGGATACGACGCATGCCAGGCCGAAACGCCGCGCGATAACGTGGGTGGCCATCGACAGTTCCTCGAGGCCGTCGGCCCGGTCAGTGTAGCAACGATCGCTCGACATCGTTGTCAGGAAAGACATGCCAAGACCCGCGGCGATTGTGAGCAGCCCTACGACCGTAACCAGCATCTCGACAAACGAATGGCCGCCAACCGACGGGCGAACGTCGTTTGCGTGCATGCGTCGGTGCGTCAACTCCATCTGCATGTTCCGGGCATCTCCGTCCGGCCTGCCTCCCCGGGGCACTTGCCGCGTCAAGGTTCCACATGAAGGTCAAGGTGTAGCCTCGCGAAGTCCTTCACGCCTTCGCGGTCCTCGTAGAGAGTGATGTACACGGCCCCACGGTTTGGAGCGTTTGTCGCGCGGAGCGTGTAGTAGAGCCGCGGAAAACCGGGCGACACGCTCATCGCAACCACGGGATCGGCCTGGCTGCACTTCGCGACAGTCCCGGAATTGGTGAGCATGTGGTAGAAGGTTGCGTGCTCGAAGTAGCTCGGGGCCGTTCGCGATTTGGCAAGCGCCATATCGAGAATGCCGGCGGCCTTCTCGACAGCGGCCCGCCTGCGGGACTCCGCGAATTCCGGCGGCGTGGAGAAGAAACGCGCCGAAGAGAATGCAACGATCGTCACAATGACGATCGCCACCATCAGCTCGATCAGAGAAAACCCGCCGGAACCGTCCTGCCGCACTGTTGTCATCCTAGTCGTCCCCGCCGCCGACGGCGTCCCCCCCCGAAACGTCCGGGACAACGCCGTCTTCGGTCGAATCTGCCGCACCGGGTTCAACGCCCGGGGCGGATCGGCCCTCGTCGGCCTCGGGAACAAAGTAGCCGTCCAGGCCGCTCAGCCTGTCCGCGGCACGCATCGCCTTGGCGTCGAGCCCGGTGCGCGGATCTTCGTCATCCAGAATCGTCGGAGTAATCAACAAGACCAGGTTGCTCTTCTGGTCCTTTCCGACCCGGTGGCGAAACAGATGGCCAAGGAGGGGCAGATCCCCGAGCCACGGAACGCGCGACTCCGTCTTCGCCTGCCTGACACCAACCAGACCTCCGAGCAACAGCGTACTCCCCGACGGCACACTGACGCGCGTCGAAATCTCGCGCGTACTGATGATCGGATACTTGGACCCTTGGGCCGTCTCAATGGTCTCGCCAAGCTCCCGCATCGCCGGACGTACGGACAGGCGAATGCTCTCGCCGTCAGCAGAGATTTCGGGAAGCACCCAGAGCATGACGCCCAACTGCTCCTTCTCCACGGTCTCCGTGTAGGTCACGAGGTCCCTGTCGCCACTGTCGTTGACATCCTTGGTCAGCGTGACGATAGGGTAGGTTTCGCCGACGTGAATCTGCGCTTCGGACCGGTTGCCCACGACGACAATCGGGTGCGATAGCATCTCCGCGCTCTCCAGGGACTGAACCGCTTCCATTATCAGGCTCACATCGACGGGTCCCAGGATGGCCGACCAACCGTCGCCGTAGGCACGCGACAAGGTGCGTTCGTACGTATCCGAGAGCCCCATGCGCCGTTGGTGCGACAGCGACTTCGTGTCTTCCGTCGTCAGCGTTCGCGTCAGGTCCAGGTCATGGTCCCATGCCGCGCTGGTGTTGAACCCGGCCTGGGCCATTTCGCCGAGGTCCCAAAGGAGACCCAGCGTTTCGTTGTCGCCAAGACGGATATCGATGATGCGCGTTTCGATCAGGACCTGTCGTTCCCTGACATCCAGGAGACGAATGACGTTTGCGATTTCTTCGACCTTCTCGGGAACGTGATGCACGAGGATGGCCGGCACGACGCGCGGCCGGATTGACTGCATGCCCTGGCCGCGCCCGCCACGGCCGCCGCCACCGTACCCCCCCCCTCCTCCATATCCGCCGCGGCCGCCGCCATAGCCCCCGCCGCTGCCCATGCCCATCATGCCGCCGGAAGGGCCGGAGGGCGTGTCGCGGTCTTGCTCGTCCTCGCCCTGGGACGCCGCGAGAGTCGCCCACGCCGGCCGGTCCTCATAGAGACTCTGCAGATGCTCGATCATGTTCTGCACGTCGGCGTGCTGGAGCGGGAAGACCTTCGTGATCGCCCTGGCTCTTTGCTGCGCTTCGCGTATCGCTTCCGCTTTGTGCTCCAGCATCGGTTTGACGGCGCCGTCTTCTTCGATAAAGTCATAACCCGAAGGGTCGAGAACATTCGCCAGCACCGTGCGCCACCGCGTCGCGGCGCGCGTTTTGTAGCGCGTGACCTTGACCACGTTCGTCAGACCATCGTCCGACACGGCAGGCGCCAGCTCCTGCTGCTCGAAGTAGTCGTAGTTAACCTGGATACCGGCCAGGGCCTCGATCTCCCTGACGGCGTCAACCAGGCACACCCCCTTGTCGCTGAACGTGACCTCGATCCTGGTGTGGTTGTTCTCCAGATCGAAGTCCGCCTGGCGCAGCTCGTGCTCGCGTACCTGCGCGGGGGACATGATGCGGAGCACGCCGCTGTCGCTCTCGAAAAAGCCCAGCTCGGCCGGCCTCAGCACCTCGCTCAACAACAGCCGCCATTCCACGTTGGTGGTTGTGACGAATGTCGGCCTCAGGCCCTGGTAGAGCTTCGACTGCACTTCGTCCAGGTTGCTGGGATCGATTTGGGCTCCGACGGTTTGCGCAATGTCGGCGACGGCTTCGCGGATGCTGCGCCACTCCTCTCTGGCCATGATTCTCGTGTGGATGTCGGCCACGGCGCCCTCGGCGGACGCCTCCGGGGCGGCGCCGGAACCCAGGCCGGAGGCCTGCGCGTTGGCCGGCGGCGGGCACGTCCACGACAAAAACACAACGGCAAGCGCGACGCCGGCGAGCGGAATCGCCGCGGTGCGACCTCTTTGCGCACGGCAGGTGAATGGAGCTGGTGTCATCACGCCTGACAGCCTCCTTCCAATATGCATTCGTTGCTTCACACCCGAGCGCCGACTACGCGTCGAGGTCACGGCGTCGCCTGACTCACGGTCTGCTCCACCTCCGCGGTAGCGACGGCCCCGGCGCTGTCCGCGATAGAAACCACGTTCTTCCCCTGTCCCGAGGCGGCAACGTAGACCCCGGTCCTCGGGTTGATGCTCCCGAGCTGCGGAAGCGAGACCTTCCACTCGCCATACGGAGGCTTACCCCCCTCGACGATAAAGTGGACAACCATGCCGGCGACCGTCCCGCCGCCCTCGGCCGCCAGAGTGACCTGCTGCGGTACGATCTGGAGAGCGGCGGTGGGGTCACCGGGGGCGGCCGCTCCCTCGCTGACCGGTTCCGCGCCGGTGGCGCCGGACGCATTGTAGTAATCCACGACATGATCGTTGTCGTGTTCGCAGCCGACCAGAAACGAGACGGCACAAAAACACAAGACCATGCCCGCGATTCGAGGACCTGAACTGCTCAAGAGTCGCATCCGACCTCCTCTACTGAATGCCCGCGGCTCGCTCAAACGCCCCGGCCGCGGCATCCACCGTACGTGGGGCGACCACGCCCGTAGAGTAGTATTGATACTACCTTTGGAGCGTGCTGTCAATCTGTCTCGTCCGATAGCACAGGGCAAACGCATCTAGATCTGCCGGCTTGGTTGCCAGTTGCCTGGTTACCTGGTATTGGTTATTGTCGACGGTGTTGTTCGTATGCGTCTGGTGGTTCGCGGGTAGAGGTTGGGTGTGAAGTCGAGCTGTTTGCGGGTAGTCGTGCGCGTGAGCGCGGGTGTTGGGGCGGGGTTGCTGCTGGTGGCCGTGGGGGTTGTGGGCCGCATGCAGCCGGAGCTGGCGTACTCGCCGTCGGCGCGAATGCTGTGCGTTCCGTCGCGGATGGGCATGCCGTTCGAGGCGGTCACGCTGACCAACTGCCCGCACGCCACCATCGAAGGGTGGTTCATTCCCGCGGAAAAGGCGCGCGCCACGCTGCTGTTCTGCCGGGGAGGAACGCTGAACATGTCCTTCGAGACGGACACGCTGGCTTTCTTTCGTTCGCTGGGGCTCAACGTCTTTGTCTTCGACTATCGTGGATTCGGCCGGAGCACGGGCAAACTGACGGAACGCGGAACCTACGCCGACGCCCGGACGGCCTGGGACTACCTCGTCTCCACGCGAAGTCTACCCCCGGAGCGGATTGTGCTGTACGGACGCGCCATGGGCGGCGCCGTCGCGGCGCGCCTCGCGTGCGAGCAGCGGCCGGCGGGTCTTGTCATCGAAGCCGGCTACACGTCCCTGCCCGCCCACCGGGCCGAGAAAACCCCGCTGGCCCGCCTGACAATCTGGACACGCTACGATACGGCGGCCTGCTTGCAGGATGTCGCATGTCCCGTCCTCATCGCCCATAGCGCCCACGACAATACGATTTCGTTCGCGCAGGGCAAGGCCCTCTTCCGGGCCGCGCCCGAACCGAAACGCTTCCTCGAGCTGCACGGTTACCACGGTGACGCCATCTACGCGTCCCGTGACGCCTATCGCGCCGGTCTGGACGAGTTTCTCGACGACTGTCTGGAACCCTCGCGGTAAAACCGGATGGAGCGCACACGACGCGCCAAGGCTTTACATCGGACGAGTTTTCTGTCATGAGTGGCGCGGACAGTCGGGAAAGATTCGCGGATACTCACGATGCCCAAGAGTCAAAACAAGACGCCGTCATGCTTGCACGATCCCGCGGTACGCGACGGCACCCTGAACGAGAACCGCTTTTCGCGGGAAATCGACGCGGAGTTCGTCTCCCGCTGGTGTCCGGACAAGAGCCAGGCGGCACGCTACAGGTTTCTTCCGCTCGGGATTCGAGAGCCGGGAGACGAGGGCAACTACACCGGAGAGGCCGAGGTGGAAGTCGCCATGGTCTCGCCGGAGAACCTTCCTCACGTTGACTTCGTGAAGCGTATTCTTGCCGAGCCGCGGCGCAATCGCCGACTTGCGATCCGCAAGGTGCCGGAGAAGGCCCTCCTGCTGGCAATCGACAGCACATACCGGCAGCTGACGTTTTCGTCGCCCGCGCTCGGAATCGAGACCGCGGACGAAGAAGACAGCAGTGTCCAACACACGCGGGAAGACGAAACGAGCATATTGACGGAGAAGCCCGGCGAGCCGCATGCGCTTTCCCTGATACGGGGCTGGTTGAGGGACTGCATCAACAGCCTGGCTTCCGACCTGCACCTCGAGCCCGAGCTGGAGCGCTGCAGGGCGCGGCAGCGCAAAGACGGCGTGCTGGCCAGGAAAGACCGCGAAATCAGCCACGCCATGTTCGGTCAGATTGTGCAGTGGCTAAAGATCCAGGCCCGAATGAAGCCCGAAGAAAAACGGCTTCCGCAGGACGGGAGCTTCTATGTTACGGCGGAATCGGGGAGGATCGACGTGCGTTGCTCCACGTTGCCGACCGTCTACGGCGAGAAATTCGTTATGCGCTTTCTGGATCTCGACGCCGCCAAGAAGTCCCTCGACACGATCATCTACGCCCCCGATTTGAGAGCGGCGTTCCGCAAAGCGATTCGCAGCCCCAACGGGCTTATCCTCGTCACGGGGCCTACGGGCTGCGGAAAGACCACGACGCTGCAGGGCGCGTTGCGCGAGCTGCAAGCCGAACACAAGGACAAGAAGAACATCGTCACGGTGGAGGATCCCGTCGAGTACCGGATCTCAGGCGTGAACCAGGTGAACGTCCGTTCCGAAATCGGCCTGACATTCGCCAGCACGCTCTCGTCCATTGTGCGTCAGGATCCGGACATTATCATGATCGGCGAAATACGCGACGAGGAGACGGCCGCCATCGCCCTGCAAGCGGCACTCACCGGTCACCTCGTATTGAGTACGGTCCACACCAACGGGGCCCTGGGAGCCATCGCCCGCCTCCGGGATTTCGGCATGAAGGAGTACCTGATCGGCACGACGGTCAGACTGCTGCAAGCTCAACGGCTGGTGCGCTTGCTTTGCCCGGAATGCGGAACGACGAATGCACTGTCCGAGGACAACGTCAGGGAGCGCCTGGCCCACACGGACCTGTCGCCCGCGGGCCAGTCGCGTTGGATGGACGTTCTGAAAGACCGACCGGTGTACGACGCCCGTCCCGGCGGATGCGACGCGTGCGCCAACACGGGCTTCCAGGGACGTGAAGCCCTGATGGAAATGGTGGTGGTCACGGCGGAGTTGCGCTCCCTGATCGAGAACGCGAACACGCCCGTGCGGCGGCTCTGGGAACAGGCTGCCAAGGACGGTTTCCGGCCAATGGTCGACTACGGTCCTGAGGTTATTGCCGCGGGACGAACAACGCTGGACGAAGTGCTGCCGCTGCTCGCCGAATCGGACAGTGCCGCAATGGAGGGAAGCGAGACGGGCCCTGCCGCGCCCCTGGAGCAACCCGTACCGTCCTCCGGGAGCAACGCACGCGCCGACCGCGAACGTTCGAGCGGCGTGCGCATCACCGACACCCCGCCCGCCGCCCCCAGGGCCACCCCCGCGGCGGCCGAGCCTCCACTGCGTTCCGGCCCGAACCCGGGACCGCGACGGCGGATAATCGTTGACTGACCGGGAGAGCGCCCATGCCCCAATTCAGATTCACCGCACTCAACGTCTCCGGCGCGGTTGTCTCTTCCAGCGAAGACGGAGCCCTGAAACACATCGAAGCCGACAGCCGCGAAAATGTCTTGATGGTGCTTCACGAAAAGGGCCTCACCCCGATCCGGGTGACGGAAATCGAGCGCGGACAGTGGCGCAAGACATGGGACTTCCTCAGCGGGGGCATAGAGCTCAAGTGGTGGGTGTCGCTCGACGAGTTGGAGATGTTCTGCCGCATAATCGCAATCCTGATTCCCGCGGGAGTCCGCCTGCCGCAGGCCCTGGAACTGTCCGTGGCCGAGACCGAGAACAAGTGGTTCCAGAAACGGCTGCGAACGGTAACCGACGACGTGCGCGACGGCCTCGCGCTGTCCGAAGCGATGGCAAAGCACCCCCGCGTCTTCAGTCCCCTGATGGTCGCCCTGGTCGACGCGGGACAGGCTTCGGGGAAGCTCGCGGAGAGTCTCGAACAGCTCGCCGATATCTTCCACCGCAATTCGGAGTTGAGACGTGACGTCATCACGGCGGTCACCTATCCCGGGTTCGTGTTGTTTTTCTTCACCTGCCTTATCGTAGGCATCGTCCTGATGACACCCAAGGTTGTCGAGGACTTCGTGGGAAGACCGTTGAGCTACATGCACAAGGGCAAGATGCTGGTAGAGCGCTTTCCCGCCGTTATCCGGGGGTGCTACTGGGTGAAACTGCATCCGCTCGTCTGGCTTATTCCGGCAACGACAACTCTCTTTCCGGTCCTGTTGATGTTTCTCGGGAAGCGCTACGACGCGTGCCGCAGCCTGCTCGCACGCGCGGTGCACGCGACGCCTCTGCTGGGCAAGATCACGCAGTATTTCGCCTTGGTGCGAATGCTGGAGACTTTCTGCATGGTCCAGAAGGCCGGCGTCGAAACCAAGCGGGCCCTGGAAGTGACACGATCCAGCAGCGGCCACGTTCTAATCAGCGACGCGCTGGGCAACGTCATTGACAGGGTGACGAACCGGGGCATGTCGCGGCCCGGCGCCCTGGCCAAGGAGAAGATCTTCCCGCACCTGCTGGTCGAACTCTGGCGCGTGGGCGAACATTCGGGGGACCCCACCAGGATTCTGCGACAGGTGGCGCTGTATTTCTACTCAACGGCCAAGGCCATGACGGATCGCATCGTCGCCTTGATCGACCCGGTGATCATCATCTCCATGGGCGCACTCATCGGCCCCGTGCTTGTGGCGCTCTACCAGTCCATGCAAGTCATGCGCGACCTGTACACGCGCGGCATCATGTAGAAAAACGCGCGCTGTCTCTTCCATCCCGGGGTGACCATGGCTCCGGACCTTTTCGGACGGGAGCTACTCGGGCAGCCGCGTGCTGACGCGGTAGTACCGCACCTCGGGCGGAGCCGCGTTGGTGGTCGTGTAGCTCGTCGTACCGGCGCCAGCGCTCGAAACGTTGGTTGCCACGGGCACGAGCGAAAGCGCCAGCAGACCGTCCGCCCGGTAGATGGAATACCACCGGTTCGAGGCGCTCTGCCACGCGATCTTCGTTCGGCCATCCCCGGTACGGACGATTCCTACCAGCTTGAGCACGGAGGCGGCGTTGGTTGGGACGGTATTGGCAACGTACTCCTTCCAGGTCAACATCCCGTCCCCGTCCATGTCGTTTGTCTCGGCAACCGCAAAGTCGTTGGTGATGCCGTGGGCAATGAGCCACCAGCACGGCGTTCCGCGCGGGGCCGTAGCCAGTTCAAAGCCGGCGGAGATCGATCGTGGCGCATCCACCGGCACTTCGATGCGGTTGTCTTGAACCAGACATCCGTTCGTGTCGCCCGACCAGGCAAGGAAATCGTAGTTGCCCTCAGGCGTAGCGACAATCCCGACGCGCGAACCGGCCGGAAACCACCCGTCGGCAACGTCAAGCGTCCCCCCGGCGCCGGGCGTGAGCTCGAGCCGATAGTCGGTCCGCCAATTCCACGAGAGGACCGAATTCGAGGTCAACGTGAAGGCGACATTGGTCGTGTCCCCGCTTGCCGGCACGCTGCCGAGACCCGTCCAACCGACACAGACGTGCTGCGTACCGCCCGACACGACGGGAGAGCCGGTTACCTCGCACGTCAGATTCGTTCCGTGCGCCAATTGATGTACGCCGGTCGCGGGCATTGCCATGCCGCGCTCGGAGAGAACGGACAGCTCGAGCAACTCGGGGACGAACTCCGCCGTGATGCCGCGCCCGGCATCCATGGGAACCAGGATACTGTCGCCGAGGATCTGGCATCCGTTCGTGTCGCCCGACCAGCCCGCAAAACGGCTGCCCTCATCGCCCTGGGCGGTGACGAGCAGTCCGCTTCCCGCCGGCTTCCAGCCGTCCGTGACGTCGACGGACCCCTCGCCGATGGTGGTAACGCCGAGGTAGTAGTTGGTGCGCCACGTCCATACCAGCTCTGTATCGTTCGTCACTTCGAGCGCCGTACTCGTACCATCCCCGCTCGTAGCGCCGTTGGTAGCGACACCGCCCGTCAGCGCCCAACCCGCGCATACATACTGGGTAGCGCCGTGCTCGTCCGGACTGCCAACGGCGTTGGTGAGCAACGTGCCGTAGGCGTTGGTGTAGACAACAACCGGCGAGTAGGGCGAACCGTGATCCGAAGCCACGCGCAACGTGTGACGATCGATATCGAAGTCGGCCGTGAGCTGCACCGGCGCGGTCATGGCAACGGTCGCCGTTGGGGAGAAGACGTCATCCACGGCCCCGGTTCCGGACCCGGCCCAAGACACGAAGTGGTGGTGGGGCGCCGCCAGCGCCGCGACGGTCAGGTTGCTGCCGGCGTCGACCCAACGGTCTCCCGGTGTCACGTCGCCGCTACCGTTCGCCGCCGTGTCCAACCAGTAGTTGGTGGTCCACTGCCAGACCAGGGACGCGTTCGCGACGTGTGTCATCGTCATTTCGTTCGTGGCTCCGGTCGCCGGTTGCTGGCCCGCCAGACGCCATCCCGAACAGACGTATCGGGTCGTGCCCTGCGTGTCCACTGCGCTGACCGCGTTCGTGAGCGCGGCGCGATACTGGTTGGTGTACGTACCGCCGGCCGGAACGGGCACGCCGTGGGCCGAGACAACATCCAGAACGACCTCCGCACTCGATGCGACGTCGACGGTGTCGGACCCCGCCAGACCGATGTGGCCAAGCGTGTCCGCGGCCCAAACGTAAACGCAATTCGTGCCGTAGGCCGCGACCGCGACGACTCCGGTCGTGTCCGTAGTGTATGTCCCGTTCGTCGTACCCGCGTTGTTGGTAAGGCCGTAGTAGTAGCCGGCGATCCCCGCCGGCTGGTCCACGAAATTGCTCCAGCACACTCGCAACGCGGTGTTGGTGGTCCAGTCTACTCCGCCTTCCACGACAACACCGCCCGGAACGGGCGCGCTGTCGTCCACGCCATACTTAACCACGGCGGACTGCGCATTCGCATTGCCGGCAATGTCCCGCACACGGCCGCCGAGAACGGAAATGCCCAGCTCGCCGGTCCCGGTGACGCCCCACACGTCCACGTAATGATAGTACGGCGGTCCCCCGAACATCCCTGCCGTGACGCTCAAGCCTTCGTAGCTGGTGTCGCCGGTGTGTACCGCGATATCGGCCTCCTCGATGCCCCACCGCAATTGCTCGCCGGTTTCGATCCAAAAGCCCAGGGTCGAGCCGTCCGAGGGACTGGCATCGGCCAGGTGGATGGTGTTGACCGGCGGATCGATGTCATACGTGACCTGCGCGTCAACACTGGTGGAGGCGCTGTTCGTGTTGCCGGCCAAGTCGCGTACCCGTGCGGCTCCGACGCTGACCGCAACCGTTCCCGTGGCCTCTGTCATGCCGCTCACGGCAACCTGGTAATTTGTCCGCCCCGCAACGGGAGTGACTTGTGCCGTCGTAGGATTCGCCGTGCCCGCCAGCGAAACGTGCGTATTCGTGAAAGCCTCCACGGGCTCCGTGAACCGCACGACGAACACGATCGGCGACGCGTTGGTCGGATCGCCCTGCCCCGGGGCCTGTTCAACCGTCACACCGAGCAACGTGTTGTCTACCAGGCACGCCGGAGCACTGGTCGACGAAAGCCGGTTCCCGTTCGTGGCGCGGTCCCGCGCGTTGAGCGCCGGCACACGAATCCCCAGAACGCCATCGCCCTGGACATTGGCAACCGTCACGGTGTAGGTCGTCGTGTACGAGGCGGCGGAGGGGACAACGTCGGCCACGCTTCCGCTCGTACCCGCGGCGACGACAGCGACGCCCGCGGGAAGCAGTCCATTCACCGGTTCGTCGAAAACCAGCTCGAACCGGACGGTGTCGGCATTGGTCGGATTCGCGCCCAGGAACCTGTTGATCGTACAGTTCGGGCGCTCCGTGTCGATGACGATCGCGTTCGGCAGGAAGTTGCTGACGACGGGAAGGGCAAGGACGACGGGGTTTCCGGCGGCATCGACAAGCGCATCGGCACCCGAGGTGAGGAGCACATTGGTTGCCGCAAGCTCCTCGGAGTTCTGCCCGGCGCCCACCGCATAAGTGCCGTAGGCCAGGTTGGTTTCGACGCAATTGGTGACCGCCACCGATCCGTATGAATCGAGACCGAAGCGCAGTTCTCCACCGACAAGCGTAACCATTTCGGAGAACTCCACGCTTACGTTCACTTCGGCGCCGGTTGTGTATGACCCGTCCGCGGCGCTCGACCACACGGCGTCGATCGTGGGGGCAACCGTATCGACATCGAGGTCCAACGGGTAGGGCCCGCCACTGGAGACGACGCGGTCGTTGCCGGCCCGGTCCTTTACGTACCCGGTCACGTTGGTGACGGTCAGGTTCGTGCTGTTTTCGCCCTCCACCGGCACGTACAGATTGGTGACGACCGAGACGGGAGTTGTCCAGGTAAGATTGGTGGAGCCCCCGGTCCCGAAACACACGGTCACGTTGCCGGTCACGGCGTCGTTGAAGACCAACCGCAGGTCGATGTCGTCACCCGCGCGAAAAACGCCGCCGGAATCCACGGATTGCACGTTGAGGAACGAGGGGTCGGTCGTGTCCACGACAATGTAGTTTGCGGAGAAGTTGCTTACCGGGGGCAGCGCGAGAATACAACTATTGCCGGCATTGTCCCGCAGCTCGCCGCTCAAGGTAACCTCGCCCTCGGCAGCCAGGCGCGGGCTGTTCTCCCCTTCGGCAACCTCGTAGCTGGCCTCGCGGGTTGTCTGACTACTGAAAGCAGTGTATGTGGCAAAACCGCCCGAATTGAGCGGGAGGCCGATAATCGGGAATCCGCCGCCTGACAGCGTGACTTCCTCCGAGAAGGTCAGGGTCACGTCGATCAGCTCCTGGGTGCTGTAGAAGCCGTCGGCGGTGCTCGAGGTGACTGCGGCGATGGTCGGGGCGGCGGTATCCACCACGATATCGCTCGAATCCGCCAGGTTGTTGCCCGCGGGGAGCGTGCGATCGACGTCGTTGCTGGCGCCGTCGCGGAGCGTCGCGCCCGCGCCGAGCACAATGTTGGTCACGGTGAGATCGACACTGTTTTCCCCCGCGCCCACGGCGTAGGTTCCGGCTACGGTGCTGGTGGCCGCAAAGGGGGCTATCTGCACGGTGGCCCCGGTGTCGAGTTCGACCAGCAGGTTGCTCCCCGCAAGCGTAACCGCCTCCGAGAACTGAAGCGTGACGTTGATGGTAGCGCCGGTCGAATACGCGCCGTCGGCCGTCGAGGAGGAAATGGAATCGATAACGGTATCGGCACGGGCGCGTGGCGACAACGCGCACAGCAACAAGGTGCAGAAAAACGGCAGGAGGTAGCCCCCGGCCCGTTTGGCTCGATATCTGGCGTCGTACATGCTTATCGTTCCTTTCTAACTGTCACAAAGCATAGCTACGGTCGGCGACACGGCTGACCTTGTCTCTCTACTCCGCAAGCTGCGTTTCGATGCGGTAGTACCCGCCCCGCCCCGCGGTCTTGTTGGTTACCGCGCACCTGTTGGCGTCCGAGCCGAGAATGTTGCTCATCAGCGGTTGCACCGACCACGTGCGTAGATCGTCGGTCCAGTAGATGGAGTACACGCGGTTGGTTACGCTGTGCCAAGTGATTGTCGTTGCTCCGTCCGGCGTGCGGCCGATCCCAAGCACTTTCAGCACGGAGGCGGAATCGGTGGGAATCGTGCCGGCAAGGTACTCCCGGCGGTTGTCCATTCCGTCGCCATCCGCATCGGCGACGGCCTGGGCGCCGGTCGGTCCGGCGAAGTGCCGCCGCTCCCACCAGTCGGGCATTCCGTCCGCGTCCGCGTCCGAAGCGACGAAGCGAGCCACTATGCGGCGGGGCGCGTCCATGCTGACGACAATTCGGTTCCGCGCGATCTCGCACCCGTCAGTCTCGCCGTCCCATTCAACCGCATGGTCCGGCGCCGGTTCGGCCGTCAGCTCGACGCGCGATCCGGCCCTGGCCCAGTCCACGGTCTGCCCGGCGTCCACCGAGCCGTTCCCCTGGACTTCCAGGCCCAGGCGGTACTCGGCCTGCCAATTCCACGACAGAACGGAGTTGTCCGTCAGGCTGAACGTGACGTTGGTTGTGCCGCCGGCCGCGGGCACACTGCCCAGACCAATCCAGCCGATACAAACATATTGCGTGTCCCCCATCACAACCGGGGAGTTGGTCACCAGGCAAGTCAGGTTCGTCCCATGCGGCAACGGATAGACGCCCGATGCGGGCAGCGCCATCCCGTGCTCGGAGACGACGGCCAGGTCGTGCAGCTCCGCGGCAAACTCCGCCGTGACGCTGCGTCCCGCATCCATGGGGATCAAAATGCTGGTCCCCAGGATCGAGCATCCGGAAGTATCGCCGGACCATCCCGCAAAGCGGCGATTCGGATCGCTTGCGGCGGTAACGACCACCTCGGAGCCGGCGGCATGCCAGCCATCGCCCGCGTCGACTGACCCGCCGGCGCCGGCGGTCAGGTCGAGGTAGTAGTTCGTGCGCCAGCTCCATGCGAGTTCCGTGTCGTTCGTGAGCTCGAGCGCCGCACTCGTACCGGCGCCGCTCGCGTCCCCGTTGGTGGCGGTACCGCCCGTCAGCGTCCAACCCGCGCACACGTACTGGGTCGCGCCGGCCTCATCCGGACTGCTGACGGAGTTCGTCAGGAGCGTGCCGTACGCGTTGGTAGTCAGCATCGCGGGCGCCCAGGGCGCACCGTGCGCCGAGGCCACGCTCAGCGTATGGCGGTCCAGGTCGAAGTCGGCCGCGATCTGTATGGGCATCGTCAGGGCGACCGTGGTAGTCGCGAAGAAAACGTTGCCCACGGCGCCGGTCCCCGGTCCCGTCCAGGACACGAAGTGCCGATGAGGCGCCGCCGTTGCCGTGATCGCCACGTTGCCGCCCGCGGCAACCCACCGGTCTCCCGGCGTCACGCTGCCACCGGCGCCGGCCGCGATGTCGAGCCAGTAGTTCGTGTTCCAGAGCCAAACCAGCGTGGCGTCCGCGACATGCGTCATCGACATCTCGTTGGTCGTGCCGCAAGCGGGTTGCTGACCGCTCAGCTCCCAGCCCGCGCAAACGTATTTCGCCGTGCCCCGATCGTCGATTGCGGTGACGGAATTGGTCGACGACGTGCCGTACTGGTTGGTGTACGTACCGACCGCGGGAGTCGGCGTTCCGTAGGCGGAAACGACATCCAGGGCGACCGTGGCGCTCGGAACGACCAGGATGTCGTCCGAGCCCGCGGTTCCGATGTGGCCCAGGTTATCCACGCCCCAGACATACACGCAATTCGTACCGTACGCGGCGTTGACGACAACCCCGGTCGTTTCGGTTGTGTACGTCCCGTTCGTAGTTCCGGCGTTGTTGGTGAGGCTGTAGTAGTAGCCGACGACGCCGGAAGAGCGGTCGATGAAATTGCTCCAGCTCACGCGCAGGGCCGTGCTGGTGGTCCAGACGGCGTCGCTCTCCACGACAACGTTGCTCGGCACCGGGCCGCGGTTGTCGATAGTGTAACCCGCAACGGCGGACTCCGCGTTGGCGTTGCCGGCGATGTCGCGCACACCGCCGGCCATGACGGAGATGCCGAGGTCGCCGTCGCCGCTCACGCCCCACACGTCAACATAGGTGTAGTACGGGGCGCCGCCGAAAGCCCATGAGACAGCGCTCAGGCCCTCGTAGCTCGTGTTGTTCGTGTGCAGGACGATGTCGGCCTCGTCGAGTTCGCTCTGCAGCGGCTCGCTGGTTTCGATCCAGAAGCCGACCACCGAAGCGTCCGTCGGATTGGTGTCGGCAAGATAGAGGGTATTGACCGGCGGAACGGCATCGTAGAACACCTCGTTGTCGATGCTGATAGATACCGTGTTGGTATTGCCGGCCAGGTCGCTTACCCGCCCGGCGCCGACGCTGACGGAGACGGTTCCCGTCGCCTCGGTCATGCCGCCTACGGCAACCAGGTAGTCCGTCTGCCCCGCAACGGGAATGACTTGGGCCGTCGTGGGATGCGCCGTGCCCGCCAGCGAAACGTGTACGTTCGTGAAGCCCTCCACGGGCTCCGTAAACCGCACGCTGAACAGGATTGGCGACGCATTGGTCGGGTCGCCCTGTTGCGGGGCCTGCTCGACCGTCACGTCGGGCAGCGTGTTGTCCACCACGCACGGAGGCGCGCTGGTGGGCGAGAGCCGGTTGCCGTTCGTTGAGCGGTCGCGGGCGCTGTTCGCCGCCACGCGGACTCCGAGCGTGCCGTCACCCTGCACGTTGGCGACCGTTACCGTGTAGGTTGTCGCGTACGTCACGTTGCTCGGGGTCACGTCAGTCACGCTTCCGCTCGTGCCCGCGGCGACGAGACCTATGTCCAACGGCAACAGGCCGTCAACCGGTTCGTCGAAAACCAGCTCGAACCGGGCGCCAGCGGCATTTGTCGGGTTGGTTCCAAGGTACCTGTTCGCCACGCATTCGGGTCGTTTCGTATCGATCGCGATAGCGTTCGGAAGGAAGTTGCTGACGCCCGGCACCGCCGTAACCAGCGGGTTTCCACCCGGATCGGCTAACGCATCGCCGCCGGCCGTCAGCCAGACATTGGTAGCCTCGAGAGTCCCCGTATTCTCGCCGGCGGCCACGGTGTAGATACCGGCCGTCAGGTTGGTGTCGAGGCAGTTGGTGATAGCCACCGACGCACCCGAACTCAAGTCTACGCGCAACGCCCCGGCGTCGAGAGTGACCGTTTCCGAAAACCTCACGGTCACGTTCACCTGGGCCCCCGTTGTATAGAAGCCGTCCGCCGTGGTTGACCAGATCGCTTCGATCGTGGGCGCAATCGTATCGATCTCCAGGCTCAGCGGGTACGGGCCTCCGTCGGATACGACGCGATCGTTGCCGGCCCGGTCTACTACGTAGCCGGCCACGTTGGTGACCGTCAGGTTGGTCGTGTCCGCGCCCGCGCCGGGAACATACACGTTGGTGACGACCGAAACGGGCGTTGTCCAGGCAAGATTGGTCTCGGCGCCGTTTTCGAAACACACGGTTACGGCGCCGGTAGCGGCATCGTTGAACGTCAACCGCAGGCCGATATTGTCGCCCGCGCGGAAGACGCCGCCGGAATCCACGGAATGAACGCCGAGAAACGCCGGGGCAGTCGTGTCCACCACGATCTCGTTTGCGGCGAAGTTGTCGGCCGGCGGCAGCGTCAGAATACAGTGATTTCCGGCGGCGTCCACCAGCTCGCCGTTGCCGACGATGGCAAGGTCTCCCGCACCCGCGAGGCGCGGACTGTTGTGCCCGGCCAACACCTCGTAGTCGATCTCTCGTACTGTCTTCTGGCTGAACGCGGTGTACGAAACCGACCCTCCCGAATTCAGCCCGAGGCCGATGGCACGGAAACCGCTGCCCGCAAGCGTGACCTGCTCGGAGAACGTGAGCGTCACGTTGATCTTGTCGCCGGATCTGTAGAAACCGTCGGGGCTGGCGGAGGCAATCGACGCTACATAGGGGAGTACGCCGTCAATTGCCCTGACCTGGCCGTCGTCATCGACATTGGTCGCGGGCGGCCACGCGGTCAGGTCCGCGTTGTTGCCGGCCGCGTCGCGTAGCGTTGCCCCGCCCGCGAGCACCGCGTTGGCGCCGTCGAGGTTGGGCGTACTGTCGCCCACGGCAACCGTGTAGCCCCCGGAAGCCGCATTGGTAAGCGTGCCGAACGGCACGATATCCGCCGCCCCGCCCGAGTTGAACCGGACCTCCAGATTGCCGCCCGCAAGGGCAACCGGTTCCGAAAACGTGAGCGCCACGTTGATGACGTCGCCCGTGTTGTAGAGCCCCGCCGGCGTCGTGGAGACGATGGCGGTGATCTCCGGCAGGATGCCGTCCACAACTATGTCGCACGTGTCGGCAATCGTCGGTATCCCGCCGACGCCCAGGTTGGCGGCGTTGCCCGCGCGGTCCAGGAGAGTTGCCCCGGAGGCCGTCGCCACGTTGGTCGAATCCAGCTCCGGGCTCACATCGTTCCGGGCAACCACGTAGACCCCCGTGACCACGTCGGCGGGACCGAACGGCGCAACCAGCCCGTCGCCGCCCGAGTTCATGCGCACCAGCAGGTTCGATCCCGCGAGAGTGACCGGCTCGGAGCAAACAACGATCGTCTGAATTGCCGCACCCACGCCGAACAGCCCGTTGGTCGGCGCCGCCGTGATCGCCGTGATGGTCGGGATCGTAGTGTCCACCACGATGTCACTGCTGTCGGCGACATTGCTCCCGGCCGGTAGTGTTCGGTCGACATCGTTGTCCGCGCGGTCGCGTAGCGTAGCGGCGCCGGTCAAGTCGGCGGCCGTCGCGCTGAGGTCTTCCGTGTTTTCGCCCGCGCCGACCGTGTAGGTACCGGAGGCCTGGCTCGCCGGTCCGAACGGGTCGATCCGCACGGCGCCCCCGCAGTTCAACGCAACGGTCATGGCGTCTCCCGCAAGCGTAACCGGTTCGGAAAAGTCCACGGTCACGTTGACCGTTTCGTTGGTCGTGTACGCACCATCGGCCGTCGTGGACCTGACGGCCGTAATGACCGGAACGGTGGAGTCAACCACGATGTCGCTCGTGTCGGCGATGTTCTGACCCGCGGGCAGCGAACGGTCGGCCTCGCCGTCAACACGGTCACACAGCGTAGCGGCCCCGTTCGGCGTTACGCTGGTTGCAGTGAGGTCCTCGCTGTCTTCGCCCGCGCCTACGGTGTACGTACCGGCGACCGTGTCCGCGGGGCCAAACGGATCGATCGTGACGGCGCCGCCGCTGTCCAGCGCTACCGTCATCGTGTCTCCCGCCAGCGTGACCGGCTCTGAGAAGGTCAGCGTCACGTCGATCGTTTCGTTGGTGGTGTAGGTTCCGTTTGGCGTCGTGGACGTGATCGAAGCGATCGTCGGGATCACCGTGTCAACCACGATGTCGCTCGTATCGGCAATATTGCCGCCGGGCGGGAGCGTACGGTCCGTCGCGTTGCCCGAACGGTCGTGCAGCACGGCGCCCCCGTCAAGCGAGACGTCGTTCACGGCGAGGTCCTCGGTGTTCTCGCCCGCGCCTACGGTATAGACGCCGGAGACGCTCTGTTGCGCGGCAAACGGACCAATCGTCACGGCGCCTCCGCTGTTCAGCGTGACGACCATGTCGCCGTTCGAGAGCGTGAGGGGTTCGGAGAAGCTGATTGTCACGTCGATCGTGTCGTTCAGCGTGTACGCGCCGTTGGCGGTGGAGGACGCGATCGACACGATCGTCGGAATCGTGGTATCCACCACGATGTCGCTCGTATCGGCGATATTCCGCCCCGGCGGCAGGGCCAGCACGGTGTCGATGCCGGCGCGGTCGCGCAACGTGGCGCCCGCGGCAAGAGAAACGCCGTTCGCGACAAGGTCCTCGCTGTCTTCGCCCGAGCCGACCGTGTAGACGGCGGCCACGGTGTCCGTCGACGCGAACGGGACGAAACTGACCGTGCCGCCGCTGTCGAGCTCGACCACCATGTTGCTGCCCGAGAGCGCGACCGCTTCCGAAAAAGTCACGGTCACATTGATCGTGCTACCGGTTGTGTACGCGCCGTCCGCCGTGGAGGACGCGATCGACACGATCGTCGGAATCGTGGTGTCAACCACGATGTCGCGCGTGTCGGCGATGTTCTGCCCCGCCGGCAGCGTACGGTCGACGCTGTTCGCGGCGCGGTCGCGCAGCGTGGCGCCGACGGCCAGCGCCAGGTTCGTGACCGTGAGATCCTCGCTGTTCTCACCCGAACTCACCGTATAGTCGTGGGAGACGACGTTGGTGGCGGCAAAGGGCGCGACGTCGACCGGGCCGCCGCTGTCCAACTCGATCCGCATGCTGTTGCCCGACAACGTAACCGCTTCCGAGAAGGTCAGCTTGACGTTGATCTGTGCGTTGGAGCTGTAGATGCCGTCCGCCGTAGTCGACTCGATCGAGATGACCGTCGGAACCGTCGTGTCCACGACGATCTCCCGATCGGCCATGTTGCCTCCGGGCAGGGACAGATCGTCCAGGTTCGCCTGGTTTCCCACGCCGTCTTCCAATGCCGCATCCCCGGTAAGCACGAGTCCCGTCACCGACAGAGACTCGGTGTTCTCGCCCGCCGCAACGGCATATGTACCCGAAACAACAGTATTGGTTGCGAACGGCGCGATGTCGGCAAAGGCCGTCGCACCCGCGCTCAGGAGCACCCGCAGCACGCCGCCGGTTGTGGACGAGAGCGTGACCGCTTCCGCGAACTCGACCGTGACATCGATTGCCGCGTTCGTCGTGTAGGCGCCGGAAGCGTTGGTCGACGTAACCGAATAGACCCTGGGCGTAGCGGCGTCGACCTCGATCGACTTGTCGTTTGTAATGGTCACGTCCGGCATCACCGTGCTCAGGACATTGCCCGCCTCGTCACGCGGATAGTCGGCCACGAACCAGAGGCCCGTCGCGTTGAAGAAGTCGGGATCCCTGGCGTTGGTGTCGCCGTCGCCGACGGTGTAGGCCGTGCTGACCGAGTTGGTCAGTGTGAACGGCCCTATGTCGGTATTGGTGCTGGTATTCAACTCGACGACGATCGCGCCCGAGGTGAGCGCAACCTGTTCGCTGAAGTCGAGCGTCACGTCGATGCTCTGGCCCTGCCCGTAGGGGACGACGTCGTCGCTCGTCGAACGAACCCTCGTGACCGTGGGCGCGATGCCGTCGATCCGCAACGTGCTGCCGTCGTCGATATTCACGGGCGGCGGCCACTTGGAAGGATCCAGGCCGTTCCCGGCCCTGTCCCTGACAGGACCCGCGTCTACCCCCGTAGCCCGCAGGTCCGTGCTCGTGTCACCCGCACCCACGATGTAATTGCCGGAAACAGCCGTGTCGGACGCCGCCGGATCGATCGTACACGACCCCCCCGAATCGAGCGCGACCGCCATGTTCGCTCCCGAAACCTCCTCGGAAAGCGCGAGCGACACGTTGATGACATCGCCCGTTCCGTACAGGCCGTTCGTCGTGGTTGACGTGATCGACGTAATCCAGAAGGGAATCGTGTCCACCACGATCTGCTTGCCGGCGAAATTCGTGGCCGCGGCAATCGACAGGTCGGCATCGTTGCCGGCCTCGTCGCGCAACGCCGTGCCGGCGAGCCATGCGTTCGTGGCCGCGAGCGGATCGCCGTTCTCACCCGCACCCACGGTATACACGGCGCTTGCCGTCGCCGAAAGCCCGAACGGCGCAATCTCCGCCGAGCCGCCCGAATTCAAACCGACAACCAGGTTCGATCCGCTCAGCGCAACCGGCTCGGAAAAGGTGACGATAACGTTGATATTGCCGTTGGTGGTGTAAGCTTTGTCCGCACTGTCGGAAGTAATGGACGCGATGGTCGGCAAAACGCCGTCGATCCGCACAGACCCGTTGTCGGCAATGTTGTTTCCCGCGGGGAGAGCAAGGTCCGCGGGGTTGTCCGCCTGGTCCCGCAACCGGGCGCCTCCGTTCAGCGCCAACCCGACAGCGTTCAGGTCGGGGCTGCTGTGTCCCACCGCTACCGTGTAGAGCCCGGTGGCGGACGTGGCAGGGCCGAACGGAGCCACCGTGGCGAAAGCGGACGCCCCCGCGTCCAGCGCCACCTGAAACGTCCCGCCGGCCAGCGAGACGGTTTCGTCGAAAGTCAGCACGACTTCGATCACGTCCCCCGTGTTGTGCAACCCCGACACCGGCGCCGGCGTAAGCGACGTAACGGTCGGCGAGACGGTGTCGATGGCGATACTGTTGCCGGCGAGGTTCTGTGCCGGCACGCTCAGGACAATGTCCGAGCCGCCCGCATCGCGCAGCGTTGCGCCCCCCCGCAGCGACAGCCCCGTCGCAACCAGGCCGGCACAGTCCTGGCCTGCACCCACCGCATAGAGGCCCGCGCCGGTCGTGGATGCCGCAAACGGCGCGATGTCGGCATACCCGCCGGAATTGAGCGCGACCCGCAGATCGCCGCCCGACAGCGTAACCGGCCCGGAGAAGCCTACCGTGACATTGATATTGGAGCCCGCCCGGTAGACGCCGTCAGCGGTCGTCGAATAGACAGAGTCAATCACGGCCGGGACAATGTAGGAACGCGGCGTCGTGGGAACCACTCCGTCCCCGTTGTCGGGAAAGAAGCGCGGACTGGTCCCGTCGCTTCCCGTACCCATGAACGTGACCTGGACGTAGTATTCGACCAACGTGCTGGGCGGCTGGGCCGGAATCGCGTCTTCCGCGGTGACATTGGTGCTGGCCGGCAACAGCGCGATCGGGGCGGCAAGCATGTTGTTCGTAGTCCATGCGCCTCCGTTCGTTCGGTAGACCACGGCAGGCATGACGTTGGAAACCACGCTGCCGAGACGCGTCAGGTTGACGGAAACGTCAACCGCGTTGGTGTGTCGCGGAACAACCGGAGCGACGGCAAGGTTGGCTATTCCCACGGCCACGCCCATGCTGACACGGATGTCGTCCAGGTACACGTCGTCCACGGAAATGCCGGCCTTGGCCAGAAAAGCGATGCGCAAGTCGTTGGAGACCAGCGAGGGATCGTACAGCGACACGCGGCGCTCGCGCCAGGTGTTCACGGGATAGCTCGCATCGTAGCGCTCGTCCTCCGCGCCCAGGTCGATCCACGACGTGCCGTTGTTCGTGCTGTACTGGACCTGAATGAGGTCCTGCCCGGGAGACCCGTCTTCCGTATTGAGAATCCAGTACCCGACCTCCAGGTTCGGTTGTCCTCCCATCCCAAGCGTATTGATGTGCGAAAGGCGGGCGTCGTTCGGTGTCAGGAATATGTTTCTGGAATTGAAATAGACCATCCCGACCGTTCCGGTCGGACTGTCATGCCCCCGCAACCCGGACGGATAACGGGTTTCGTCAATGTACTTCCACTCTGGCACGTACGGGGAAGTGGAAGCGACCCTGGTCGACTGCCAGTACGATGGCAACACGCCCCGATCGAAGCGCTCGAACGCCTCTCCCCGCTCGAGCGTGAGTCCCACGGCATTGACGGGAGGGCTGTCGGTGTCGCCAGCCGTCAGGCTGCCTGTCGTCGCGTTCGTAGTGTAACCGAATGCCGCGCCGCCGACCGTGCAGGGGATCCCCGACGTGACGTCGTTTTCGAAAACCACGTTGGTCCACGCAAAAGCCCCCGCGGAATCGGCATTGACATCGGCGCCGATCGTCCGGTTTCCGCTCAACGTGGCCGAGATGCTGATCGCCGCGCCGCCGATGCCGATCCCGTTGCTCGCATCGGCAACCAGGCCGGTTACCGAAAAGGCCATCGGCACGTAGAACCCCTGCTGAGGATTCCCGGCGCCGGGCGTAACGCCGGACGAGCTCCAGGCGAAGTTCGTGTAGAAAGCGGCCCGTATCCCCGTGGAATAGGGGGCATACCCGCCGGCCGCGACCGACGCGCCAGACGTTGCCGCACCGCCGAAGGAGAACCCGTCATACGCATTGGTGGTGCCGTACGACAGGGCATGCTCCAATCCACCCTCGCTGTTGACGAGGCGGATCCCGCCGACCCCGGGTAGAGCGGCCGTGAGAGTTTGGTCGCGCCCCCCCACCGCGCCGGCGCCAAGCACGTAGAAACCATAGCCGTTGCTGTCGTTTCCGAACAAGTTGGTAAACGCGTAGGTGGCGGCTACGTCGTAAGTGACCGAGTCTACCCCGTTCGTCAGGTTGGTCACGACCTGAACATCCCAGCCCGACACGCTTCTCCCGTCGTACGAGGCCAACTCGATGTAGTGAGCGTCCGTGCTCGCCGCGTCGGCAAAGACCTCGTTGACCCAGACCGAACCGGCGCCCTCTACAGTGTAGGACCGCGGCGCGTTGGTCCCCCCCGTGGGAAACCACTCCGGACTGGTGTCGTCCGAGCCGCTGGCGCTGGCAAAGCGACACTTGACGGCGTACTGGATCTCGCTTCCGGCCTCGTGAGCGCCAAGAGAGTCCGAGGTCATCCACGTGTTCGAGCCCAGCGCGGTCGCATTGGTCATGCCGACGACGGAGAAGCCGCCGGTCGCGCCGACACGATAGTACAGCGTGACGTCCGTGATCGAAGCATCGCCGGGCGGCGTACTCTCGGTGTCCAGCCTGAGGAAGGGCGCATTCGTGTAGTTGATCGCGCCGGCGAGCTCGGCGCCGCTGTCCGTGCATAGCTTCTCGTTGCCGAAAGTCACTGATGTCGCAAAGACGACCTTGACATCGTCGACGCGGACATTGCGCATGCTGCCGCCGGTCAACGTCTTCGCCACGAAACCCACCCGGATGCGCGATGACGCCAGGAGGTTCGTGTCGAACACGGAGACCTTGCACGTGCGCCACTCTTCATCCGGAAAGCCGGAATCGTAGCGATAGAAGGGCGTTTGGATGTTCAACCACGTCAGACCGCCGTCCAGCGTGTAGCGGACCTGGACCGTTTCGTCGTTCGGAGGAGTCTCTGCCTGGTGATTGTAGAGCGCAAACTGAACCACGAGATTGGCATTGCTCGTCGTCAACTCGTTCAGATGCGAGAGCCGCGCGGACAGATTGGCCGCAAAGAGCCCGGCTGAATTGAACTCCGCCCTTCCACCGCCGTTGGTGACGTGGCTCCAGGCTGCCTCGTATGGCCAGGGGCTGTAGAGCTTGTCGCTGGTCCAGGTCGCGTCGAATTGCGGTCCGTCGAAGTGCTCCGTCTCCCCCGGCGTCAGCCCCGGGGACAGCAGGACACTGTCGACGTCAAGCGTGTTCGTCCCGGAGACGCGCCCGCGAATCGCGAAGCTGACGTTCGTTGCGCCGACGAGATTGCTGACGGCCGTACTGTTCAGCGCATGGTAGCTCCAGGCCGACCAGTTCGTAGGCGCGTCCAGGTCCGAAGCAATCGTGATCGTGAAGTCGCTCGTGGCCGTGACGACGGCGGCCGTTGACGCAAGGATGTCCAGTCTCTCGCTGCCTGCCCCGCTGGAACCACGCCCGCAGAGTTGCACGACAAACCCCGGCGTCACCTCGCTGACGGCGGGCGAAACCGCCCAGGCCTCGTTCGTGGTCGGCGCCGACGCGGCCAACCGCGCGGTCAAGTTCGGCGTCCATGCCTGCGAGCCGATGTTGGTGGTGTTCCACGCACCCGACAAGTTGACCCACCCCGGGGGAAGCGCCGGCGCATTCGTCACCGCGTCGAACGGCTCGTAGACCCCCCCGGCGGAAAAGGAGACCGCGTAGAAGAGAAGAACGCACAGAAACAGAAGCGGTGAGGAGCAAGAACGCCCGGCTGAATAACGCGTTTGACGCATGAGTAGAGTTCCTTTCTGCATGCCTGTCACGGCCATACGAAACCCTTGTTTTTTACCAAATCGCCGGCCGTCCCTCCAAGCCAAATCTATGTAGTCAAACTACTACAAGCCCCTCGCTTTACAAAGCACCGGCTTCTACGGTTCAATACAAAGCACAAAGCAGCATAGAGGCGGGGAGACATTCCGGTTGCGGAGAAGGCCGATGCGAGACAGCCACGGTGGCGGGAACCGCAATTGGCCACGAACGCTGACAAGGAGGTGAGGACGATTGACCGGCTGGAAAACAGTCGATGCCGCCGCCGCGCAAAAAAGGGCCTGGGAACCGTCGCGCCCGTCGGGCGCCAAATCAAGCGAGGAAGAAAGACATGTTGAACAGAATCAGACAAGCGCGCTCTAGATGTTCCGGTTTCAGTTTGATCGAATTAATGGTGGTCGTCGTGCTGGTTATCATCCTGGCGCTGGCGCTGACACCGGCCTTCCGAAAACTGATCATCAAGTCGAAGTACACCGAAGGCGCGAGCGCCATCGGCGCCTTGAACACCATGATCAAGGTCTACTACTCCGACAAGTCGGTCACTCCGGGGTGCGGAACCAACAGCACCTCGATACACGTCGGCAACATATGCCAGGTGTTGGTGGACGAGGCTACGCAGGGGAACACCATTCGCTCCGCCACGGGCGCCATCGACGCCACCGATACGGACAAGGGGCCTTTCCAACAGGACCTGGAACTGGACTACACGGAGTTCTCGTCCAGGTACTTCGGAATGCAGAACTACCAGTTCCTGTGCGTCGAATCCGGCTACGGCAACTCCGATTTCTGTTACGCCCTGGCCGCCGTGGGCGACGGCCAACCCGGACACCCGCCGCTGGGGACGGGATACGGCGTACTGGTCAGGTCCATCCCGACACCGAACGCGGGGCTCGCGAAGTTCATTACGGCGGTCTACGAATGCTATGACCCATCCGAAGGCGCCTCTTCTCTAATGTACCTCGATGCGGTAACCACGAAACCGGCGCCCCCGAGCGCCGTAATTCCGGTGCCAACGGCCGCCACCTATGACACGATCCCCGACAGCACCCTCGATAGCTGGGGCTGGGAAATGAACTAGGGTCTCGGAAACCTCGCGAAGAAAAGAGGGCCCGGCCCCGCGGTCGGGCCCTTTCTTCGTTCAAGCGGCCACCGCCAGCCTGGAGCCTGGTGATTGCCGATTCGCGAAGCAACGCGGACGCGGACGCGATAGCCTTCTTCCATTCCATCACTCCCGCGCTGCATCCCCTTTGCGCCACGGCTCAAACGGCCATCTCCAGTCTTGCGCGGCACACACCCAAATGCTATCAAAGCGTGCATGTGGCTCGCAGGCAAGAAAACCTCGTACGGCGCCGTTCGCGATGAAGACGCGTTGGTCGTGGTCGCGCTTTCGCGGCTAAGAGGCGTACTGCACGTCTCCCGCGCCGTCAGGATCCCCATAGCCGACGAGAACCCGACCGCACGGTTGCCCCTCGCTTTCCGACGGCGTCTGTGGGCGCCCGTCTTTGCGCCCCACCGGCGGCACGACCTGGTCATAGCCAGGGTCTTCCACTACGCGGACGAATCGCGACAACAGGTACGTGACGCCGTGTATACGCAGCTCGGCAACAAGACCCACTACTCGCTCGAAAAGAAGCACTCGAGGAGAGAAGGCGGCGGACGAGTCGCGACGTGCCCTGTCGCCTCTTCGCGGGAAGCCGCCGCCGGAGGCAACACGAGGTTCCTGCTGGGGGCCGCCATGACAGAGGACGCCGTGCAGGAGGAATTGGCCTTCTGGCAACGCAAGCTCGACGTGGACACCGTCTGCGTCAGTGCGCGACCGATCGCCTTGCCGAACCTGTTTCTCGCAACCCGCCCCGAAGCCGTGGAAGAGTTTGCGCTTTTCGCGGACTTCGATGCCGAGGGCTGCGATTTCACGCTGCTCGCGCAAGGCGAAATCCTGTATCATTACTGGTCCGACGTCAGCCCTCTCTCCAGCTCTGAAACCGCGTTCGCCAACGAAATCACGCTCCGCTGCCGTCACGTTCAAGATAACGAACTGGAGGGGCGCAGACCCGATGTCTACGTTCTGCCCCACGACGGGTTGCCGAGTCTCTCAGACCATGTGCAGTACGGCGTGCACGAATGGGATCCATTCGCCGACAGCACGGTCGGTTTCGGTTCCCGTGCAGCCGAGAGCGTCTGCCGGGATAACATGCGACCGGCCTCGATCGCCGTTGGCATGGCCATCCAGGGAATGTAGCCTATGTTCTACCGGATCAACTTCTGCGAAAAAGAACTCGCCCGGCGGCGGCGGCGGAACTGGGTGGCGCTGGTGCTGCTCGCGCTGCTTCTGATCGTGCCAACCGTCCTGGGACTGCGCCTCTGCCACCTCGACAGCATGAACAGCGCGACGCGCGACTTCGCGCGCGCAGCCAGGCCGCTGCGGGAACTGTCCGCGCGAATGACTGACTCCGTCGACGCCCTGCATGGCTTCGCGCCACTGGCGAAGCACCTGTACGCCACATCGCCCACGGCGACCATATCCAACGTTTGCGACGCCCTCCAGGCCTGCGGACACGACGTGCGGCCCTTGACTTTCGCGCTGGGCGCGAACGGCGCGTGGACCCTCGAATGTCGCCACGTCTTTCCCGCTGCTTTGAAAACGGGCGGCTTCGAAGCGGCCGCCACGGCTACCGCCCAGGCAGTCACGAATCGCTTCGGCAGCGTACCGAATGGCCGCTATGCGCCGCTATGGCCACCCCAGAGACGCGACGACGGCCGCCAGTTCGTTCGCGTCAGGATCTCCGGACAACTGCCGGGGTTGCCGGACGGCTCCGGGCAACAACCGGAGGTTTTCGCCGGGATAGGCGAAGTCCTGGAGACTCACCAGCGGGAAATTAGAGCGGAATTCGAGAATCGCGAAGGCGAGGTCAAGTACCTCGCCCGGACGTTGGAGTTGCTCCGCAAGCCGATAAACGACAATCCGGCCGCCGAAGCAGAACGTCTTGCACTCAAGAACGAGTTGAACGCCGGCATCGACTGTCCCGCGGGATTTCTCGACAAGCTGAGCCGGTGCCTGCGTGACACCGGCCGCACACAGGATGCCCGCAAAACCGACGAGCTCCGTGACGCGTGGCGGGAAAGCCGGGCAGGCGCGGCATGGTCGATACCTCTCGTGGGTATGACCCTCTATTTGCGTTGGGACGACAGCCGCGTCGCGGCCGTAAGACACCGCGCGGCAGTTGCGTCCCGGGCCGCCGGGCTTCTCCCGGGATACGACGGCATCAGGGCAGCCGAACGCGCACACCGCTCCCTGTGGCTGCAAACGGACGGCTGGTTCACCCTCGGCGACCACAAGAAGGAGAAAAAGGACGAGTACATCGTCGAGGGGATCCTGGCCAGGCACACCGTGGCTGACGTGAGCGTGTACCACACCCGAGAGCTGAAGGAGCAAACCAGCGAACTTTTCAACCTGATCGGATGGAACCTGGAGACCGGAGATGTCGAGGCGGGCGATAACACTCAGACCGCCCTGTCCAGTCTGATCGGCGTTCTCCACGACATCGAGAGAGCGCCCGGTCTGTTCCTGTTCCGGACGATCGAGATTGAGTTCGACCCGAACAGTCCGGGAACGGTCATGACGGCCAGGCTTTCAGGTGTGTTCCCCGCCTTCCGGGAAACCGAGATAGCCGAAAGGACGGAAGCGTAGCATGCGAACACCCCGTTTGTTTCGGCGCGGCTCCGACAGCGGGGCAACCCCGTCGCGCAACGGCCGCAACGAAAACGCGACGCCATGGGGAAAGGTGGTGACGTACGCCATCTTCGCCGGTGTCGTGCTGTGGGCCGCCTACTACGCTTGGGGAGAAGACTGGCTGGCGCGCAGAAAGTCGAAGGCGAAGACCGTCGCGCCCCGGGTCCATGTACCTGCGAACCTGACCGACGCGGTCGCGGACTGGACTCGCGGACTGCACGACTACGCCGCTGCCTTGACCCTCGCGTTGCGCAGACCGTCCGTATCGCAGTGGATCGAGGAACTGACGCCGCCCGAACCGCCACCCGCGGAAGACGTCGGTCACGACGCGGCGACAACTCCCTCCATCACCAATATCGTCCTCAGTGGCGAATCGTCCACCAATGCCGCCACGGCCGAATTCGAGCTCTACTTCGATCAGCGCGTCAAGGGCTTGACCCTGGAAAACATCCGTGTCGTTCGTACATACGGGGATGCCGCGGCCGGCGCAACCAACGTATCCGCAATGCCCATGCGCTGCCGGATTGTCCTCGACAACATCACCGTCGGCGCCAGGGGCGACCTGGGCATAGAGGTCGGAACGAATGCCTTCCAGAGCGCGAACGGCAAGAAGGCCAACACAAACCTGTTTCGCTCCGGGTTCTACAACTTCGACCGCTTCGCGCCGGACGGCTCCGTGCGCCGCGTCGTGCGTCGTCTCGCGGAACTGCCGGACTTCAGAATCGTGTCCAGCGATGCCGATGGGAGCATGTTCGCCCGAGATGTCCGCGGAAAGCCCTACACGCGCGGCGATGCGGTCACGGCGCCCTCCGGGAAAAAATACCTGGTTGCCGGCATACGCAGAGCAGGGGTCTGGCTTGCCGTCAATACGAGCCGGCCCCTTCCCGGCATCGAAGACCTCCCCGCTTTCCCCGGCATCTGCAAATCCGAGCGCGGCCGCGGCATCCAGCTCAGCAACATCCCCAACCCGAATCTGGGCCGCAGGTTCGCGGGAGACACCTTCAAGCTCAACAACCACACGTACCGTGTGCGGTCCGTCGGCAGGAGCATCGTCCGTTTCAAGATGACGCCGTCCGGCGGCGAAACGGATATCGAACTCGTCTTCCTGCAACTCTGACTACGTTGCCTGGCCCGGAACGGGCGGAGGGGTCTGTTCCCAGCCGGCGGGAACAGCGGTCTTGCCCGCACGGCCGGCGCCGAACGTATTGGTGTTCATCTTGAGCTTGAGGTCGCTGGGACTCGTGCTCACGATCAGCGCGGCTTCTTCCGTGACAAGCTCGGCCTGCCAAGTCTCCAGCAGGGCCTGGTTCAAACTCTGCATGCCGTAGTGGATCGCCGACTCCTCGATCATCTTGCCGATCTGGCCCACTCTGCCTTCCGCAATCAGTTTGGCAATGGTGGGGGTGTTGATCATGATTTCCTGCACGGCAATCCGTCCGCTGCCGTCCTTTCGCGGAAGAAGCCTTTGCGAGATCACCGCGTGCAGGACCATCGCCAGCGTCATACGCACTTGGTAGTGCTCTTCGGGAGGAAAGTTGTTGATGATGCGGTCGATGGACTGCTTGGCATCATTGGTGTGCAGCGTCGAGAACACGAGGTGCCCCGTCTCGGCGGCCTTCGTGGCAATGGAAATGCTCTCGGCGTCGCGCATCTCGCCCACCAGTATGACATCGGGATCCTGCCGCATGACTCGCCGCAAGGCTTCGTTGAAGGAGGGGGTGTCGATACCTACCTCCCGCTGGTTGATCAGACACAGATTGTCCGCATGGACAAACTCCATCGGATCCTCAACGGTTACGATGTGACGCGAGACGGTGTTGTTCAACTCGTTGATCATAGCCGCCAGGGTCGTCGACTTACCCGAACCGGTCGGACCGGTGACGAGAATCAACCCCTGGGGCGCCGTGGCCAGTTCCTTGACGATCGGCTTGAAGCCGAGACCGTCAAGGGTCGGGATCTCGGAGGGAATCTGACGAAAAACTGCGCCTGGAAGGCCCTTCTGATGGAAGACGTTCACCCTGAAGCGGGACTTGAGTCCATGCGGCCGGTAAGCCAAGTCCCGGTCCATCACCTGTTCGGGCGCACGCCGCAAACTGGCCGGAAGAACCCCCGCCAGCATGGCAGCGAGCGCATCCTCCCCGACCGTGGGCGAGTCCAAGGGCGTGAGCTCGCCATTCACGCGTGCGATGGGAACTCTGCCTACCTTGAGGTGAAGATCGGAGGCGCCAAGTTCAACGACCTTCTCCAGCAAGCTGTCCAGCTCATTCATCAGCGTCGTCCCCTCCCCCGCGGCCGCCACTAGACCTGCCGTCAGTCATCGACAAAGGTCTCGGACTCCAGGTAGTGTGCCAGCGTCTCGATCTTGTTGGCCTTTGCGTACGCATCTTCGGCGCGTACCAGCCCGCCTTTGACGAGCCTCTCGAGCGAACGTTCCAACGATGTCATTCCGAGACTGGAACCGGTATCGATCACACTGTGCATTTGCTCTGTCTTGCCTTCGCGAATCAGGGTGCCTACCGCTGGAGTCACGATCATGATCTCCCGCGCCGCAATTCTCCCTCCGCCGCTTCGCAGCGGAAGCAGCGTCTGGCTGACCACGGCCTTGAGCGAGACGGCGAGCTGCGTCCGTATCTGCTGCTGCTGGTGGGGCGGAAACACGTCCACCACACGGTCCACCGTCTGGGCCGCGTCCGTAGTGTGCAGCGTGCTGAAAACCAGGTGGCCGGTTTCGCTGGCGGTCAGGGCCAACGCTATGGTCTCCAGGTCGCGCATTTCGCCCACGAGGATTACGTCCGGGTCCTCACGCAGGGCGGACCGTAGGGCGGCCTCAAAGGTCTTCGTGTGGGAGATCAACTCCCGCTGGGTCACAACGCACTTCTTGTTCTCGTGCACGAACTCGATCGGGTCCTCAATCGTGAGAATGTGCTCCTCGCGCTTCTCGTTTACCAAATCGAGCAGGCACGCAAGTGTCGTTGTCTTGCCGGAGCCCGTCGGCCCCGTAACCAGGACCAGACCGCGCGGGAGATCGGTCAGCTTCGCGATAGCCGGCTCCAACGTGATCTCCTCGGGAGTAGGCACACGGGACTGGATGACGCGCATCACGGCGGCAACGCCGTCCCTTTGCATGTGAACGTTCACCCGAAAACGCGCAAAGTCGGGAATCTGGTAAGAGCAATCCAACTCGAGATCCTCCTCGAACTTCTGCTTCTGCTCGTCGTAGAGGATCTCGTAGATCATCCCCTTGGCTTCCTCGGCGGTGAGCTCGGAGTAATCGCCGATCCGCAACATCCTGCCCTGCATCCGCATCATGGGAGAACGCCCGGGCGCAATGTGAATGTCGGATGCGTTGCGCATCACCGCTTCCTGGACCAGTGAAAAAACGTCCATAGTCCGCAATCTCCCGTAGCTTCAAGGACTTCACTTGCGGCAAGAGTAGCACACCGCGTACACGACTGCACACATATTTCCCCCTATTCCTTGCGATTCAGACAGTGGGGAGGGGCCGCGTCCAAGCGTAGCCCCGGTAGCGC
>CAZKRK010000018.1:0-37891 GCA_964555035.1 uncultured Victivallales bacterium
CCAGGTTGAATTGGCGGGCGTTTCGCGAACGTAGACCCTTTTCGGATGGGGTCTATCATGTCTCACAAGTAGACCACATAGGTCGCCAACGGGCGGCTCGGCACAGCCTCGCCCTTTCATTTCCTTGAGCAACCGTTACTTATGCGACTGGAGGGCGAAGCTGTGCTGAGCCGCAAAGCCCTCAGCCGATACCAATAACTTCCAGGACATGACACCAGGGACCGGTATCAGTCGGGCGGGGGGCGCAAGAAGAACGAGAAATCCGGCTCAGTCCTGTGTGGGAGATGATAGGTAGAAAGATGGGATGGCAGAAAGATGGGATGGTAGAAAGATGGGATGGTAGAAAGATGGGATGGCAGAAAGATGGTCCATCATCTTTCTACCTTCCCATTTTTATACCTATGCCACACTTGGGTTGCGGGCAATGCCCGCGTTGGGTAGTGACAGGAGTTTTATGAGAAGAATGAAAACTGGGAGAGGTTGACGATAGCGGACGACGAGAACGGATAACGAGTAGAGAGTGTTTCAACTTATCACGCCGTAGCCCGGAGGGCGAAGGCGGATCGTCCACCCTTATCGTCGCCCGCTATCGTCAACCGAAAAGGCAGGAAAATGGGGGAGAAGGCCAGGACATGGCCAACCCCCTGCAAGAGAGAGAATCCCTTCGACATTCCTTCTTTTCGCCTGTTCCTTCTGTTCGATATTGGACGAAACGGGGAGAGGGCAGGGGAGGGAGGGTTACTCCGACACCAGCCGGAAGTAGTGGCTGCGGGTGGAGCGGGATGGTTCGACGCGTTCGATTGCTCCTTCCGTCGTGAGCGCCTTGAGGTCGCTGGTGGCCGTGTTGGGGGAGACGTCCAGGATGCGGACGATTTCGGCGCGGGTGAGCTTGCCGTGAGACCGGAACAGTTCGCGGAGGCGATCGCGCCGGCGCAGCGGGGAGCGCCCGCCGCGCAGGAATCGAGCGACTTCGTCGTCTGCAAGTGCCGCGGGGTGGTGCGTTGGTGTGCGGGTCGGAGGTGTCGCGGACGTTGGTGTGGGTGTGGCGGCAACGGGCGGAGTTGGTTTCTCCGGAAGTTCCAGGTCCAGATCTGCCAGATCGTAGGACTGCTTGTCCGAATGAAGCAGGCGCATGCGTTCGATCGTGTTGCGCAGCTCACGCACGTTGCCGGGCCAGTCGTAGGTCACCAGGGCTTGCACCAGGGCGTCGGAAAGAAAGGCATGCACGCCGATGCGGCGATCGAGGTCCACGAAGTGCCGCGTGAGTGTGCGGATGTCGCGCGGGCGGTCGCGCAGGGGCGGCACGTAGATGCAGAGACGCTGCAGACGAAAGAGGAGGTCCTTTCTGAACCGTCCTTCCGCGGCCAGTTGGTTCAGGTCCGCGTTGGTGGCGGCGAGGATGCGGCACTGGATCCTGCGCGTGCGGTTGCTCCCGACCGGGCGGATTTCCGAGGTCTCCAGTACGCGCAGGAGGGCCGTTTGCAGGCGCGGTGTAATATCCCCGATTTCGTCCAGGAAGACCGTGCCGTCCGCCGCCGCCTCGAACAGGCCCTTGGTTGTGCGGTCGGCGCCGGTGAATGCGCCGCGCTCATGGCCGAACATCTCTGACTCCAGCAGGGTTTCGGCGATGGAGCCGCAATTGACGGGGACGAACGGCTTCCCGTCGCGGTTGCCGATTTCGTGCAGGGCCTGCGCGACAAGCTCCTTGCCTGTCCCCGTTTCCCCCGTAATGAGGACGGGCGCATCCAGGTTGGCAAAGCGTCTAACCGTATCGCGGATTTCCGATATGGCCGCGCTGTTGCCGATGAGCAGATCGAGCCCCCGGCGTTTGCCCGGCTGGCCGGTCGCGGCGTCTTCCTTGCTACGTTTCTTGCGTGGGCGTTTCGGAGTGCGCGTCGCCGATTGCGTCAGCAGCAGGATGTCGCTGTGGGAGAGCTCGCATGCCAGGCGAAGCTCGAAATCAAGGCGTCCTTCGGCCCGGTAGCGTTCGATTGCGCTGAGGACTTCGGAGAAACAGTTGGAGGCGGCGCCCCGGTTTTGGGCCATGAATTCGGCGCGCGCGAGGAAGAAGTCGTCCAGATAGTGGGCATTGCCGCGCGTGCGGCGCATTTGGATCAGCCGGCGGGCGCTTTCCCATTTGCCGGAGGCCAGTTCGGCCCGCACCAGGTTGAACGATCCGAAGCCGGCGTCGAATATCGACCCAAGCAGGCGATTGGCCTCCTCGCGGGCGATGCGCAGGGCTTCGTCCTTGCGAGCGGCGACCAGGTGGTCGGCCACGGTTACCCAGGGGGGGACGTCGCCGCTTCCAACGTCGCGGCCGTGGGCCAAGGGCTGGTTGCGCATCAGTCGCAGGAGGCACTGGTAGTCGCGGAAGGCGTTGCGCGGCAGGCCCGTGCCCGTGAGACGCGGCGGGTTGCCGGCGATCTGGGGCACGAGCCGGGCGGCCCCCTGGGTGTCGCCGGTTTCAACGGCGTTGACGAACTGGACGAGCTGCAGCCGCGAGACCGGAAGCTGCTCTCCGCATTGCCAGGTCAGTTCGCGCAGTTCCTCCTGGCAGTCTATGCCGCGCCCCTGCAGGGCCAGCAGGGAGGCGTAGTCCAGGAGGAGGAACTTGCGTCGGGGGGAGTGTTCCGGGAGCTGTTTTACCGCCTCGAGGAGGGAGGCTTCGCGCCTGGATTTGTTGCCGCGCGTGTCGTCCAGGATGCTCTCCACGATCAGGATTCGGGTTCGAACTTCGGGGTGGGTTTCCGAGTTGAGGAGTGCTCGGGCGCGATGGAGCAGCGCTTCGCACTCTGAAGGGCGTCCCACACGGCAGGAGAGCTCGGCCCAATGCCCGAGCATGAGGATGACCAATTCGGGGTCACGCCCCTTGAGCGGGGCTGCCTGGGCTGCTTCGATGGCGTCCTTGGCCACGCCTGTCCCCGCCAGGCAGGCATCCAGGCGGCGTAGCGCCAGGGCGATGGGATCGGCTGTCGCGGGGGTCTGTTCGAGGATCGGACCGAGGGACAGATCAGTCGTTGCGTAGAGGTCGACGATCGGATTGTGGCGTTGGCGAGTCAGATTGGGTCCGGGCATATGGCGTCTCCTTTTCAACCTGTTTGCGCCCATGATGCGCGCAATATGTAGTCCGGTCAAGCGCAATAGCGGGGCGATTGAGCTGGTGTACGGCGGGTTGAAGACGGGATGAGGTGCTGGATTGAGGGGGTGGAGGGTGGACGCGTGTGTGGCGTGTAATGCGTTGCGGGGTAATGTTTAACGTAGTAAGTGGTTGCTGCTTGGGCATTGGATGGAGGGGTGGTGACGGGAAAAGAGGAGGTGCCTGGCACGGCTGCTGCCAGGGATTTGGGTAGGTGCGGATTCTGCCCTTCGCAGAGTGTGCGTGGGTGCGGCTCTTGGAGCCGCACCGGGGGGTGCAGGCGGGCAGGGTGCTGCTTCTCGTCTCCGGCCCGCGCGTGGCGCGGGCCTTCGGCGAGTCTACGAAGGGGGGAGTGGCTTCTGATGAGTATTAGGCCGGGAGATAAGGAAACATGTACGGGATGAATGAATCGTCTGAAAAGTGCATTATCGCTTGTGTTGGATTGGGCCGCTACCTATACTGCGGTTTAGTTGGGTGGATGAGAGATTTATTCAGGCCATTCCTGATTCGAATCGCGGGTCACTCGCCCCGTGGTGTTGGTGGAGAGAAGGTGTATCCCGTTAGGTGGAACCTCGGTGGGGTTTCGTCTGTAGCGGTGCCCGTTGGGAGGGGACTGTCCTCTGTGATTTCGGTCGCGTGTTTCTTGGTGTGTTTGTCGGCGGCAGCGGCGTCGTCGGCTCCCAAAGCCACTCTTGTCGATGGGCGTCGAGCCCCGCGCGCTGCTGCGAGCGGGGTCACTGAGGGCGTCCTGCCGGCCTACAACGCAGCTCGCATGCCGGCTGCCGGCCGGCCGTTCGCAGCTCCCCGCTCGCGCCTCTCCGACACGAATCGTCTTCGTCGAGTCTATTCCAAGGACCGGGCGCCCGCTCCCAAGACGTTGGAAGAAGTGACGCAACGGATCGACGTCATCACGAACCGCCTGGCTTCTCTGGTCGGCGAAATCTCCGATGCGGACAGGGGGATCCGAGAGACACGGGACAAAATGGCCAAGCATCAGCACGTCGTCATGAAGGCCTACCGGGGCGAGGGCGATGCGGACGACGAGGAGACCAAGAAGCTGCGCGAGCGGCTGGCGGAGCTGCAGAAGGAGCTGGAGGAAGCCAGGCTGGCTCTGCGTGAGCGGTTGAAACGGAATCCCAAGGTAGAGACCGCAATGGGAAAGAGCGACGAGCTTCGCCTCGCCGCCAAGACCAATACGGAGAAGAAACGCGACCTCCTTCTCGAGAAGCGCAAACTGGATCTTGAATTGAAGCAGTTAGAGAGAATACGCAGTGAAATGCCGAAGGAGTCCGAATCCACGGAGTCCGGCGGCGATGCTAGGAGCGATAAGGAAGGTAGGCAATGAGATCAATGTATCGGGATCCGGTCAGACTGCACTTCTTGTTCTTGTTGGCAGCTCTGGTTTGCGGCGGAGTCGGCGCCCGGGGAGCGGCCGCGACCTGGCGCAGAGCGGCGGCGTTGTCGCCGGCGGACGGGGTGGAGTCCATTCAGGTTAGCGTAAAGGGCGACGCCGCGGGTTCTCAGACGCTGGTCTACAAAGTGCCCGCTCCGGTTATGCAACCGACGGCGCAGCGCGTGCGCGGGGCCGCGGCGCATCGTGTTGTCCTGGGTAACGCGGAGCGATCGATCGGCATGGCCGGCAGACCGGTTGTTCCCGCAATTCCGTGTTGGGTGATGTTGCCGCAAGGCCACTCCCTCAAGGACGTCAAGGTGAAGCTCGGCGAACGGGAGGAGCTGCCGGGAAGATTCGTCCTTGAACATGGGACGAAGCATTATCGTTTGAGCGATCCGGGACCGATCGAACCGGCCGACCCCGATGCGGCGATCTACGGTTCCGACGACGTCTATCCGGCGGTGAGGCATGAAGTGAAGGGCGTTCATGTCAAGCAGGGCGTCCGTTACGTCTGCGTGGTGCTCTACCCGTTGGAGTACAGGCCTGCGAGCGGCCGGGTGGCTTACTATCGCTCTGTTGCGATCGGCGTGTCGTCGGCCGCGGACCCGGCGGCGGCAACGGACACGCGGTTCTCGCCCAGGGCCTCTGCATTTGCGGAGAGGTTCTGCGACAACGCCGCCATCCTCGGAACGTACGAGGCGCCCGCGCGCCGTGCCGGCAACGCCGCGCGCGCCCCCGTGTCGCCGACGCTGCCTGCCGAGGATGGGCTGGACTACCCCTACGTGGTCATTACTTCGACTCAGATTCGCGACGCGGCCACAGCTCCCCGTTTGTGGGATCTGGTCGCGGCGAAGGAGCTCCGCGGCGTTGCAGGCACGATTGTGACGGTAGAGGACATTGAGGCGAACTACCAGGGGCGGGATAGTGCGGAGAAGGTCAGGGAGTTTATTCGTGACGCCTACAACAGGTGGGGAACCGAGTTCGTGCTGCTGGGCGGCGACACCAAGATTGTCCCCTTGCGGACGTTGTACTGCGTGGCGTATCCGGGTGGCCCCATCGACCAGATTCCCAGTGACTTGTACTACCAGTGTCTGGACGGGACGTTCAATGACGACGGCGACAACGACTACGGAGAGCCGGAAGATAACGTCGACCTCCATGCCGAAGTGGCGATCGGGCGCGCTTCCGCGGAGAACCAGGACGAGATGGCGAACTGGGTCTTCAAGACCCTCGCGTACGAGGTGTCGACGGAGAGACATGCCTACACGACGAACAACCTGTTGCTGGGGGAGCATCTGGGATTCGGCGGACCTTCCGAGTATGCCAAGGGGAGCATGGAGGAGCTCCGGCTGGGCAGCTCCATGCACGGCATGACCACGGCCGGTTTCAACACGACGAATCAGCCCAGCGGCAACACGTGGCGTTCCTCTACGATGTACGACGCGGACCTCCAGCCCAATGAGTGGACGCCGGCCGATCTCAAGGCGCGGATCAACAGCGAGGAATACGGCGTCATCGATCACCTCGGGCACTGCGATACCGCCTATTGGGCTAAACTGGTGAACGGCGACGAAGACGACATGACGAATACGGACTTCCTGTTCGCCTACTCGCAGGGCTGCATTCCGGGGGCTTTCGACCGGGACTGCATCGGAGAGCGCATTACGACTTCGACACGCAACGGCATGTTCGCGGTCGTGTTCAATTCGCGCTCCGGTTGGGGCACCCGCAACAGCACGGATGGTCCCAGCCAGCGTTATCACCGCAATTTCTGGCACGCGTATTTTGAGGGATACGACCAGGGCGGCAAGATCCTTCCCGATGCCCGTCTCGGCAATATGAATGCGTTCGCACACGAGTCGCAGGCGTGGCGGATCGACGACGCGTGCATGCGCTGGTGCTACTACGAGAGCAACCTCCTCGGCGATCCCGAGATTGCCATCAAGGGACATGGCATGTTGTCGGGCATTTACCTGGATCGGATGGCGTACCGCTCGGACGCGACGGTCGGCGTTGAGGCGATCGATGCCACACTGAACCCCGACACTGCCACGAACAGGATCGAGTTCACGATCGGGACGCGAATGGAAGGCGGCATTGGCGCCCAGCGTTGGCTCAATACGGACCTCGGGCTGTTCCGCGTGGGGGAGGAGCTTCGCTATACGAATTCCGTGGTTCTGACGAATGCGCTGACGGTCGCGCCGGGCAAGGCTCCCACGGCTGCCGAAGGTGACGAGTTGAAGGTGTCCTTCGCTACGGTCGAGACGAATGGTGTGCAGATCGTGACCAATGGCCTGGTAGTGGTGACGAACGTTCTGGTCGCGACGAACGAGTACTCGGCCACGGCGCCGATCGACGACACTCCCCCGACAATTACCAATGCCCGCATCGTTTCGATCGGCGAGGACGCGGCAACGGTCGAGTGGTATACGCATGAACCGGCCGACTCCGCCGTGGTCTATGGCCAGGTGTTGCCCCTTGACGCAAACGGAAGCTGGATACGGGACAGGGACTATGTCAGCACACCGACCGACTTGAATGGCGAAGAGTGGTATTACCACCGCATGCAGATCACCGGGCTGGGCTCTTTCACTCTCTGGCATGTCGGCGTCGAGTCGAGCGACTACGCCGGGAATACGGGCACCTACCCCGCCGACCTTGGGAGCACGAACGAGAACGACTACCTGTTCGTCGTTACCCGGGGACGTCTGAATGCCTACGAGGAGTCGTTCGACACGATGGCGGTTGGGTGGACCGTGACGAACATCCGCGGCGAAGCCTGCTGGGAATTCGGGGAACCGAAGTACCGTCCGAATGCACCCTACACGGGGAGAAGATGTTGGGCCACCGACCTGGACGGTCGTTACGAGAATTTTGTGAACGCGGCGTTGGTAAGTCCGCCGATCTACGTCAAGAACAGCCCGCGCATCACTTTCTGGACCTGGTACGAGATCATCGAAACGCTCGAAGGTTTCTTCGATCCGCCGGACTATCACGATGCCGGCATCATCGAGGTCAGCACCGGGCACGGGTGGCGCAACGTCACTCCCGTGAATCCGCCCACCGGAGAGAAGATCCTCCAGGGGGATTCGTACGGTTGGAAACAGATCGCGATCGATCTGCCCGAGGTCACCAACGCCATCATGCAGATACGTTTCCGCCTGGAGGCGGACGACGCCGGCAACGGCGCCGGATGGCTCATCGACGACCTGGTCGTGTCGCATCTGCCCGATGCGGGGCTGAGCCTGATGCGCTACACCATCGACGACTCTCCTGCCGTGGGCGGCAACGGCAATGGCGAGGCGGAGCCCGGAGAGACGCTCGAGCTTGGTTTGACCCTGTTCAATTCCAGTTCTACCCTCTCCTTCTCGAACATCGTGGGCGAAGTGGGGGCATCGGCTCCGGGTGTGATGCCGAGTACGTACCAGACGGCGCACGTGGAGTACGGCGATTTCGCGCCCGGCGGGATCATGGCCGGCACGCCGCCGGTAACGGTTTCGTTGGCCCCGACCGTTCCGAGCGGGTCGAGAGTGCCGTTTACGCAGACGCTCACCGACGGCAGCGGCAGGTACTGGACCGAGAACTTCACCCTGGAAGTGGGGGGCACGGCGCCCATTTCGGGGCGGGTCACCCTGGAAGGCGTCGGTACGCCTATCGCGGGCGCCACTGTCCGCGGCGTTCTCGAGGACGGTACGGTTGTATCGACGTTGAGCGACTCCAACGGGGTCTACGAGCTGGCGGGGAACATCCCCGGCGAGGAGACCGTGTTGCGCGCCAAGGTGCCCGGGGTCTATTCGCCTTCTCCCGACGTCACGGTTGTGGCCCCGGCAAGCGGCATCGATTTTGTCCTCGGAGGAGTGGCCGATGCCGACATCGATCCCGCGGAAATCCACCTGTCGGTGGCCCAGGGCGGCAGCAGGAGCACCAGTCTTACCCTGTTCAATACCAATGCAGCCGCGACCATACCGTTGACCTACGAGTTTTCGGTGGACTACGGCGGAGGCGTCGACAACTGGATTGGCGTGGGGCCGAAGAACGGCCAGGTCGACGTCGGGGAGACGAGCATCGTCAACGTGACCGCCGACGCCGGGCAGCTCTTTGTTGGAACCAACAACGCCACGATCTGGATGCGCAGCAATGATATTGACGGGGAGGACATCGCGATTCCCGTCGAGTTGGTCGTGGAAGCGCCGCCGATCCTGTTCCTGGAAGGCGTTGACGTCGTCAATGACGACGACGCGGACGGCTTGCTGGAGCCCGGCGAGACGGCGGACTTGAATTTCAGGCTGAGCAACTTCGGCGCTGCCACGGCCGCGGGTCTGATTGGACGGGTCTCGTCTCAGACGCCCAGTCTTTCGGTCGAACAGCCCGCGGTGGCATTTCCCGATATCGGGGTCGGTGCGACGGAAGAGAGCGATCCCGACGCGACCGTGACGGTTTCCGCGGCCGGTGAGGTCTACGGGATAACGTTGCGCGTTACCGACGCGAACGCCATCACCTGGTCGTTGCCGTTCTTGCTGGGAGGCGGTGAGCGCTGGTCCGTGAGCGGGACGGTTACGGCGGCCGGCGGCGGAGCCGTTGCCGGTGTGCAGGTTCAGGCTATGGCCGAGAGTGGCAGCGTGGTCTACAGCGGAGTGACCGCGGCCGACGGGACCTATGGGATCGCGGGCATTCCGTCGGGCGATTATCGGATCGCCGCCCTGCCTCCGGCGCCGTACGGGAGTCCGACCGCCCGGGTGGAAAGGGTCGTGTCCGATCTGACGGGAATCGACTTCGTTGTGCACCCGTGGGGGATGGATGTTACGCCGCACGAGATCGTCGCCGAAGTTGAGTTTGGGCGAGAGGCGGAGACGACGATTCGGGTCGACAACGGCGATCCGATCGACGGTGAGGTGGCTTTCGAGATCAAGCACAAGCGTGGCGTTTCCCGTCCGGATTCGCTCGCGGCCGCGCCGGCATCCGCGCCGCCTGCCGTGAACTGGGCCGCGTTGGGGGAGGACGATCACGTGTCGGGGCAGCTGGTCGTCAATTTCAAGGACAACGGCAGCCGGGCAGCCGGCAAGCGCGCCATTCGCGCGCGGGGCATGCGGATTGTCAAGGAGTTCAAGCTGATCCCGGCGGTGGTTGCCGAGTACGACCGCGCCACGCTTGCGGCCGGCGGGCTTGCGGCCGGGCTGGAGGCGGAAGACGCGATTGTGCGGGTCGAGCCGAATGCGAAGGTGAAACTGAATCGTCTTCCGGACGACACCTACATGCCGCTGTTGTACGGCTTGCGGAACTATCGGCAGACCGGCGGAACGCTCGGCGCCGACATCAATGCCGAGAAGGCCTGGGACGTCACCGTGGGCGACTCCAACGTCGTCGTCGCCGTGATCGACAGCGGCGTGGACTACACGCACCAGGACCTTCAGGCCAATATCTGGACGAACAGCCTCGAGGTCTATGGTGACGGCATCAATGACATGATGCCCGGCGTTCCGGATTACGATGACGACGGGGACGCGGGCGGGATAGGCGAAACGAACCTGACGGACGGGCTCGACGACGATGGCGACTTTCTCGTGGACGAGACCGGCATAGACCTGTGGGACGAGGACGTGATGCTGGCCGACTACGACGGCGACGGCGTCTACCTTTGCGGACCGGATCCGTTCCCCGATCCGATGGATCCGTTCAAGGATCTGGGCGACGGAATGGCGGGCACGCCGGATGACGACTTCCACGACACGTACCTGGCATCCTATGACGAGAACGAGGACGGTGTGATTCGGTCGGACGACGTCCTGCCCTTCCTGGTGCCGGAGGCCAGCCGCAACGATGGCCTCGACAACGACGGGGATGCCGCCACGACCGCGGAAACCAACACGACGAACGGCGTGGATGACGACGCGGACGGTCTGGTTGACGAGACGGGCATCGACCGCTGGGACGAAGAGGTCATGCGGGCCGACTACGACGGCGACTCGCTAACCCTTGCGGGCCTGGACGGGCAGGTAGGCACGGCGGACGACGATATGGACGACGTCTACCTGAGTCGGTACGACTCCAACGAAAACGGCATCCTGGACGAGATCTACACGGACCGTTGGCCCGGCGCGAACGGGATTGACGACGACGACGACCGCAATGACTACCGCGGCGCCGAGCAGTTCCAGGGCGACGGTATCGACAACGACAACGATGGGTTGGTTGACGAGACCGGCATCGACCTGCGCGACCAGGACGTGATGCGGGCGGACTACGACCACGACGGCGATCCCCTCGTCCATCCCCTGGACGGGACGCTGGTCGGTCCCGACGGCATCCTCGGCACGGACGACGACGACCTGGACGACCTGGTGCTGGCCGCGTTGGACAGCAACGAAAACGGCGGGTTGAGCTGGATCGAGATGGCCATCGCCATGACTGCCGCGCCGGGCGCGGACACGGTTGACGACGACGGCGACGCCGCCAAGGACGCGGAGAGCAATGTCGCCGACGGCATTGACAACGACGGCGACGGTCTGGTTGACGAGAGCGGTATTGACCTGCACGACGTCGACGTCATGATGGCGGACTACGACGACGACGGACGTACCCTCGCGGGGGACGACGGCATTGTCGGCACGCTTGACGACGACACGCACGACTACTTCCTGTCTGCGTTTGACGATGACGAGAACGGCTACCTGGACGACTTCCGCGGTTTCAACTTCTCGATTCAATACAACAACGACGTCATGGACCGCTACGGTCATGGGACGCACTGCGCCGGCACGATCGGCGCGGTCGGCAACAACGCAGAGGGCGTTGTCGGCGTGGCCTGGGACGTGAAGATCATGCCGCTCAAGATCCTGGGCGGGTACGGGGAGCCGGAGGAGACGAATGTATTTGCCTTCATGTCCAGCGCCATGCAGGCCCTGGAGTATGCGCTCGAGATGGGGGTCAAGGTCAGCAACAACAGTTACGGGTGGTCGAGCCAGTTCACCTGGTCGTTCGAGCGGCTGCTGCGCCACGCGGACACGAACGACCACGTTTTCGTCGCCGCCGCGGGCAACGAGGGCGCCGACAACGACCAGTTCGACCGTTTTCCGGCGAATTTCGACGCGCCGAACCTGATCAGCGTGGCGGCCACGGATCACGACGATCTGTTGGCGGAGTTCACCTGTTACGGGGCCGAGACGGTCGATATCGCCGCGCCGGGCGTCGACATTCTGAGCACGATGCCCGATTTCGGGTGGTCGAGCCGGAAGCGGAACGGTCCGTTGGGCTGGTATGGATTCATGAGCGGCACGTCGATGGCGGCGCCGCACGTGGCCGGGGTGGCCGCGCTTCTGCGGAGCGTGGCGCCGTGGGCAACGTCGGACATGATCGTTGCGGCCTTGCTCGAAGGTTCCCGCCCCGACGACTACCTGGTTGGGCGTGTCCGTTCGGGCGGCCATCTCGACGCGTACGGCGCACTGCGGCTTCTGGACGCGTCTTGGCTCCAGGTCGATCCGATGGCCATGACCGTTCCCGCGGGTGGACACAACACGGCCACCGTGACGTTGAACGTCGACGGACAGTTGCCGGCCGCGGCCGAGCCTTACGAGGCCGACATTCGGGTGCGCCAGGGCTTGAGCTACACGGCCGTTCCCGTTTCGCTGACCGTGCTGCCGGCGCCGTTGCCGCGCCTGTTGGGGTACAGGGTCGTGGCGGACGGAGACGGCGACGGGTACGCCGAGCCCGGTGAGACTTTCGAAATCGAGATCGAGCTGGAGAACGTCGGGCCGAATTTCCTCAGCGGCGCTGTAGGGACGGCGTCGAGCACCACGCCCGGTGTGACCATTACCGATCCTACCGTCACATGGCCGACTCTCGGCAGCGCGCAGACGACCGGGTGGTCGACCGACACGATTGTCATCCAGGTCGGCCAGGGCGTTACCAACGGCGCCGAGATCGCTTTTTCGATTACGGCGGGCTCGAGGACGTGGACGGAAGGCCTGGTGTTGTCGCTCGACGTCAAAGAGAAGCTCTCCGTGGAGGGAACCGTTCTGGCCAGCGACGACTCGCCGCTCGAGAACATCGTCGTGGAGTACTTCGGAGCATCGGCCGGGCGTGTTCTGACGGACGCGAACGGCTACTACAGGATTCTCGGATTGGACGACGGGGAGGTAGGTATTCGGGTGCTTGCCGCGGCGCAGGAGCGTGGCGCCAGGCGCCTGGCGTTGGACGCCACCAATCACGTTGAGGATTTCAGGCTGGGGATGCCCGTTGTGGCTTTCACGAATCGGCTTCAGGCCGTTGTGAACCTGCACAATTCCCGGACGGTCCGGTTCGCGATTACCAACGCGTCTACTGACCGGTTCTCGTACGAGTTGGTTCCGATGCCGAAGCGGACCGTGGCCCTCATTTCCGACACCGATTCCCTCGGGGGCGTGAAACCGCTTCTCGAGGAGATGGGGCTGCAAGTCAACTACTACACCAACAACTACGAGGTAATCTACGTTTACGACGAGTGGTACATGGTGTGGACGGCCGTTCCGACCACGTACTACTCGCACGACGACGAAGTGATCTTCAACCACGACATGGTCATCCTGGACCTCTCGGGCGAGAACCAGGCCGGGCGCCTTCTCTCCGATGAGGAATCGCTGGTGATGAACTCCTATCTCGAGCGCGGGGGCGTGTTGATGTTCACCGGCGAGAATCCTCTGTCGCAGCCGGACGACGCGGCCGTGCTCTATCTGACGGGAGGTTCTAGTCTCGACAGGGCCGGCACAATCACCTCGGATGCGAACGTGATCAAACCGCTTCCGTGGGGGGACTTCATCGGGGCGTCCGTAGCCATCGGCCCGGGCGACACGCTCCTCGGCGAAGCTGTCCGTTACGATCTTGCCTCGCCGCCCGAGAACCCGGGCGATGCAACCGTGTACGTGCGATCGGCGGATGCCGCGAAGCTGATGGCATACGAGCCGACGGAGGGTGGCAAGGTATTCTACTGGTCCGGGAACCCGTCCGGGGCCGACTGGATCGAAGAGGGGGTCTGGCAGGATGTGCTGCGCGGGATCGTGTTGGACGAGATGGCCACCCCCGTCCCCTGGTTGCACGCGCCGGCGACGGGAGCGGTCACCAACAGCATTGTCACCAACAGCATTGTCCTGAACCCGTCCAAGCAGCTCGAGGTCGGCGACTACGAGGCGACCCTCGTGGTCAAGGGCAACTACGCCGGCTCGCAGGTTTCCGCCATCCAGGTCCGGATGACCGTTGCGACGCCGATGCTTCTCACGGAGTCGGGAAGCGGTGTCGTGGACTGGATGGGGCGGCCGCTGAGAGGCGACGGCGGACCGACCGCCAGCGTATTTCAGGTGATCGTCTCCGATGACAACATCGTCGATCCGCCGCTGATTACCGGCGAACCGGCGAACGGCGAACGTCTTCTGAAGGTCTATCCGACACTGGAGGAGCTCGGCCGCGTGGGCGCGGGCTACGAGTACGTGCCGAATTCGGGGCGTTTCAGCGAGTATTTCGAGCATGGTGGGGACGACACGGCGTACGTGTACGTGCGTGCCTGGGACGCGGAGTCGATTGCCGCGTCGGTTGCCTACGGCGATTCCGGCATCTACGAGCTGGAGAACGTCTTCGGCGAGACGCACGATTTCGGTCGCTGGGTTGTCGACCGGGTGTTGGGCTATCCCGGCCGGTTGGGAGAAGTCGGCGACGCGAACGGCGACAGCATCCCCGACGGGTGGTATGTAAGTCAGGGCCTGGATCCCCGCAAACCGATCGAACCTCTGGCGAGTCACTGCGAACATGTTTCCAGCTTCGGCAGCTACGGTCCTCTCCCTGACGACACGTATGAGCCCAGAAGTCTGTTCGTGACCGACAAGTTCCTCTTCGTACTGGATACGCGCCACAGCCGCATCCAGGTTTGGGAGCGGGCCACGGAGACGCTCGTGAGGACCTATGGGGAGTCCGGAAACGGTCCGGGGCAGTTTGCCGTGCCGGACGACATCGCCGCCGACCCGCGCCCGGGCATGAGCCGGTTTGCCGTGTCCGATACCCAGAACCATCGGGTCCAGTTGTTCTCGTTCGATCCGGCGACAGGCGAGATCGCCCACGAGTCCACCTTCGGCAGCTACGGTTCCGGGGACGGACAGATGAACGACCCGCGCGGCGTTGCCATCGATCTGATGGGCGCCATCTACGTGGTGGATACGGACAACCACCGCATCCAGATCTTCGCGAGCAACAACGACTTCTTCACGGAGTTCGGCCGGCTGGGCAGTACCGCCGGATTCTTCAACTCGCCCGAAGGAGTCTGCGTCGACCAGGAGGGAAGAGTGTTCGTCGCGGACACCGGCAACAATCGCGTTCAGGTGTTCTCGTATGTGGCCGGGCAGTACCGGCAGTTCAAGGCTTTCGGAACTCTCGGCACGGCTGACGGGCAGTTCGATTCGCCGCGCGACGTCGAGATCGGGGTCGACGAGCGCATATTCGTGGTCGACAGCAGGAATCACCGCGTGCAGATCTTCCATTCCAATTACGACCACCTGTTGACGGTCGGTACGGAAGGGCAGGACGCGGGACAAATGCAACTGCCGTTCGGGTGTGCGCCCGTGCCCGATTCGAGCCTCTTCTACGTGGCGGACACGCGCAACAACCGCATCCAGCTCATGGATACGGTTATCGACGCCGACGGTGACGGTCTGGACGATCTCTGGGAACGGCACAACGGTCTGGACAACACGGATGGCGCCGACGGGTCGACGGACGCGGACGGCGACGGCGTAACGGCGATCGGTGAGTATCGTCTGGGCCTCGATCCGATGGACAGGGACAGTGACGATGACGAGTGGAGCGACGGATTCGAGCTCGCGCGCGGGTTCGACCCGGGCGACCCGCAGTACGACATACTGCGCCTCACGGGTCTGGGCGCCTCGGGCGGCGCGATCGACGTGCGCTACATGACCGAAGACGGAATCCTCTATCGTCTGGAAAGCCGCGCCTCCCTGCACGGCGGGGTGTGGGTGCCGGTGATGGGATCGGAAGCGCGCGCTTCCGGCAATGGAATTGTGTCGTTCCCGTACGTTGGCGGGCAGAACGCTTATCTCCGTGCAATACGGATTGAAGAGGATTGAGGAGAGCTTGATGACGACAATGCGATTGCTGTTTGTCTCCGGCTGTGTAGTAGCCGTTCTGAGTGGATTGGCCCGTGCCGAGAAGGCGGAGAAGTGCGCTACTGCTCCCGCCGTCAAGGCGGAGGCAGAGGCGGGGAAACCGGACAGCGAGAAAGCTCCGACGCGCGCGGAGCTCGTGGCCGCTTTTCGCGAGGGCATGGCGAAGACAGAGGAGGCCCACGCGGCGGTTGAGGCACGCAAGGACGCCCTCATCAAGGAGAACGAGCGCATTGCGGCCCTGGTCAGCGAAATCGAGACTCTGCGCAAGGAGTTGGGGGAGAAAGAATCTGCTTTGTCGGCAGCCTTCGCGGCTGATGCGGAGTTGAAGAAACTCGAAGAAGAACTGGCGAAGGAGGAAGCGGCGCTCGACAAGGTGCGCGGCGGATTCCGGCGTCTGGGTTCCAAGCGAAAGCCTTGAAGGAATGCAATTTCGGATTGCGAGCGATAATAGAGCGAAAGGTGACACGATGCAGATGAATACGGGACTGAAAGGACCGAAATCTATGAAGACGCGACTGACGAGAGTGCTCAGCCTATGGGCCGTGACGGGACTCGTTACCGCCGCGGTGGCGTGGGGGGCAACCAATACCGTGCAGACGGCCGTTCCAACCCAGGGCGAAGTCAGGCTGGAGAACGCCGGCAACGGGTTCATCGGCGTCGGGGACCTCGTTGTCGACCGCAACGTTACCAATGGGCATCCTGTTGCGATCCAGGCGTTTCCGGAGGCGGGCTATGTGTTTGTGAACTGGACGGGGGATACGAACAGTTTGCTGGACAATGCCAATAATGCCACGACGACGTTCTTTTCCAACGGCACCAACCAGACCTTCACGGCCAACTTCGTGGCCTACGCCACGAATACGTTTGGCGCGAGTCCGGCGGGCGGCGGCACGGTTGCGTTCCAGAACAATCGCAGCGGCTCCAACGATGTCGGGGTCACCGTCACCGACAGCGAAGTTCTCGCCGGCGACAACGTCGATATCGGTGCGACGCCGAACACGGGCTACGCCTTTGCGAACTGGTCCGGCGATGTCGCGCTGCTGGGCGATACGAACTCGGCCTCAACGTCCTTCGCATCCGATGGCGCCGGCAAGACCATCGCGGCCAACTTCGTTGCCTACGCCACGAACACGTTGACGGTGAATGCGGCCGAAGGCCAGGTCACCATGGTGAACACACGCGGCGGTACCGTCAGGTTCAACCAGACGGGCGCCCCCTCTGTCACCGACAACGAAGCTCTTGCGGACGATAGCGTCGATATCGAAGCGACCGGCAATCCGAACTTCCGGTTCAGCCGTTGGACGGGAGACACGGGACTGCTTGACGACCCGGCCAGCAACGCAACGTTTTTTGTTTCCGATGGCGCCAACAAGACCATCAGTGCGCAATTCGATCCTTACTGTGTGCACAGGGTGAGTTCCTCGCTGCCCGCCTGGGGACTGGTCTCCATGACGAACATCGTTAGCGGATTTGGCGGAGGGCCGGCGGCAGAGGTTGTCGACAACAACGCCACCAACAGACACATTGTGCTGATCGAGGCCCATCCCGCGTACGGGTTTGACTTCGTGGGATGGTCCGGAGACATCGCGCTGCTCTACGATTCCAGCGCGGCACTGACGCGCTTCCGTGCCGACGGCACGGACAAGGAGATCGAGGCGGAGTTCGATTTTTCCGCTACCATTGACGTCAGCGTCAAGCGGGGCCAGGAGCCATACGGGGACATCGCGGTATCCAACCTTACCGAAAGTGCGGGAGGGATGGGCGACGGCGACGGTCAATTTGTCTATGCCCGCCAAGACGACGAGGTCCTGCTGACGGCGGCGCCCGCCGCGGGGTATCGGTTTATCCGCTGGGAGCTGGGAGGGATCGAGTACTCGACCGAGAACCCGCTGAGTGTGATTGGCGACGGCAGTAGCAAGCGTTTCTATGCGGTATTCGATGACTTTCCCGTCCTGACCGTCGAGGCGTTTCCTCCTACGGATGGCAATGTCACACTCACTACGAACGGCGTAACCAGCCCGCAGACGAATCGCATCCAGTACACCGTCGAAGTCGTGGACAGAACGGTAACGGCGTCGGCGCACCCTATGCCTAACCATGAGTTCGATCGGTGGGAGTTCCGCGGCCTGGTGTACACCAACAGCTCACTGCCCATCGTCACCCGCGACGCAGACGAGACCGCTACGGCTTTTTTCGTACCGATTCAACCGCGCAGCCTGCTCGTGACGGCCCTGCCTGAGACGGAGGGGGGAGTGATCTGCGAAGTCGAGAATACCGGTGCGGTTGGACCGACCAGTCGCTTCGATTACGTAGGGCTTCAGCACAGGGACTTCGTTGAGCTGGAGGCGATCGCCCGGGACGGGTATTCGTTCGAGAAGTGGGCGCAGATCTCTCCCCCGATGGACCAGGTGGATCTGCTTGCGGGGGCCCAGAACGATCGACAGTTCAGTTTCTATACGCCCCTGGAAGGCGGCGACATACAGTTCAGGGCGCAGTTTGGACTGGCTCCGACAATTACGGTTTCGGCGAACCCCACCAACTGCGCAGTCTGCCTGATCAGAACGCCCCCAGCTCCGTATAACACGACGACGAACTACGGAACCAACTACGTGATCCAGGGAATTGCGGCAGTAGGGGACACGCTCGAGCTCAGGACGTTTCCGGGCAACGACTACGTTTTCGTCGACTGGACGGGCGATATTCCCTCTGGATACGAGAATTCGCCGAATCCGGTGTTCATGGCCCAGCGCACCAACAACTACAACATAGTCGCGAACTTCAGGTTGGCGGACTCGCTCATCGTGAGCACGGAAGATCCGACCAAGGGGTTGGTGGCCTATTCGAACGAGAACGGCGTCGTTGTGGGCCCGACCTCGAACATCGTCGATCGTTCGATTGCCCGCGGGCAGCTCGTCCGGCTCCAGGCCCTTCCCGCGGAGGGTTACGTTTTCGTGGAGTGGAGAGGGGACATTCCGCCGGACCAGGCTGCGATTGCCAACGCCAGCTTCATCGTGCCTGCCTATCCCGAGGACGATCCGTATCTGAGTGTCACGGCGTATTTCGAGCCCGCGCCGAGAGTGATCGCGCGTGTGTACGCCTATTCGGGATTCCCGGGGGCCATCACGACCGGGTGTTTCGTGCGGGTCACGAACGACACCCAGAACTCCGGCGGTCTCATGTCAACCAATTCGCAAGTCGCGGTGGAAGAAGGCAACCAGATCTACGTGTACACGTATCCCCGGTCGGATGCCGTGTTCTACAAATGGTTCGGCGATGTCGTGAGCAACGACTTGTACCGTCCGCAACTTGATTTTCTCGCCAGCGGCGAAGTCCAGATAATGGATGCGTTGTTCAGCGACGGCGACCTCGACGGCGACGGTATGCCGGATGCGTGGGAGCGCCTCTATGGCTTCGATCCTGAGGAGCCAAGCGATGCATTGTTGGACGCGGACGGTGACGCCCTGGCGAACGTCGAGGAGTATCAGTATGGCACGCACCCGTACAAGGCCGATACCGACGCAGACGGCATGCCTGACGGTTGGGAAGTGGCGTGCGGTCTCGATGCCAACGATCCCGACGGCGTGCACGGGCCGGACGGCAACCCGGACAACGACTACTGGTTCACGACCAACGGCGTACCGGACATGACGCGGCCGTACAGGAACCTCGACGAGTACTCTTTCTTTGTCGACCAGTCGGGCGGCATCTCGACGAACGTCAGAATCCTGGCGGATATCAATGCGCTGATCTTCCGCTACGGAACGCGGCCGGGGGATCCGTACGAGAGGGTCACGACGAACGGTATCCCGGCGGTGACCGGTATCGACGCAGCCGGGGTCGCTCGGGCCGAGCTCGAGTTGTCGGCCGTGCCGAGGAATCTCGTGGACGGCCATATTGTCGGGTACTATCTCCCGATTCCGGTTGACACCAATATCCCTCCCGACGGAATAACGGACCTGTGGACAAACCGGTACAAGGTGGTCTATGACACCCATCCGCCCCTCAACCCCGACGGTATTCCCGATGTGCTGGACCACAATGACAACATGCTGCCGGACAGAATGGCAATCGACACGAATGTCCCGCCGGATGGCATCGCGGACCAGCTCGTGTTCATCGACGTCAACAACAACGGTATCGAAGAACCCGGCATAGACCTGATTCCGAGTATTCATTACAGGGACCATGACGGCGACGGCATTACCAATGCCATTGACGTGGACCTGGACGGCAAGGCTGACGTGTTCGACTGCAACTTCGACGGGTTGCTGGACGGCTGGGACTACACCGATCACGGTTACCCGCACGCCTGGGACATGGACGGCGACGGCACGATGGACGCCTGGGACCTGGATGGCTGGGAGCACTGGCTGGACGGCAGCCCCTGGACGTGGGATGCGGACCGCGACGGCGTGAACGAGGTGGATACCAGCGGGACGGACGTTGTCGCCGACCTGATCCTCGTGGATGCCTGCGACAACGACGGCGACGGACTGCCGGACGGGTGGGACGTGACGCGTGACGGCATCGCCGACGTCTACGATGTGAACGGCGACGGCCGTATGCACATAAGCGAGCTGCGCAAGTTCTACGGGTTGCGGTGGCAGGCGTTTATCGATCCGGCCGCCGGCACCCCGACCGACTTCTACTGGGACATCGACGAGGTCCCGGATCCTACCTCACAACGAGAGGGGCTGGGGGAGTACTGGTTTGTGGACACCCTCAACCATCCCGAGGACCAGCTGTACGACTTCGAGGATTCCGACAACGACCAGAGTCCGGACAGGATCGACAGCGCCGCGGACAACATCTGCGATGTGTGGGACAGGGACGGCGACGGTATCCTGGACGCCTGGGACGCGGACAACGACGGCATCATCGAGGCCTGGGACGACAACGGCGACGGCTACCTGGAGTGGTGGGATCTGGATGACGACGGCGATTCCGATGCCATTGATGTCGATACCAACGGTCTGCCGGACTTCATGGACCTCGACCAGGATTTCGTCGTCGACGGCTGGGACACGGACCATGACGGCATGCCCGACGGCTGGGAAGTCACCTACGGTCTGGGGCCATGGGAGCAGACGGGCGGCCAGGGGAATGACGGCCCCGACGGCAATCCCGACCTTGACCGGCGTTGGGTCACCAACATTAACGACCTCGCCAGCGGTCTGCCGGGCGGCGATCCCGACCAGCTCCGCAACATTGACGAGTACAGGCTCCTTTTCAGTCCGTTTGCCCGTTGTTCCGATCCAATGAGTGCGGATACGGACACTGACGGACTCCCCGACGGCTGGGAGATCGACATGGGCCTGGATTACGGCGATCCGAACGGGGACAACGGCGCCGAGGGGAATCCGGACGGGGACCGGGAGTATAACGTGACTTCGGGCGCCGTCGTTCCCGGGGTCCCGGGGCGGTTCACGAACCTGGAAGAGTACCAGGCCACCGCGCAGCACGTGCGCAACGCTACGACGCATCCGACGGTAGCCGACGTGGACCAGGACGGTTTGCCTGACCATTGGGAAACGATTTTCGGCTACGACGCCTGGTGCAGGGACACCGACGCCAACGGCACTCCGGACCCGAGTGAGAACCCGGACGGCGACTTCTACGCGGCGATCGACGCGGACGGCGACGGCGTATTTGAGATCATACACAATGCCGTATCGCAATACCGGATGTACTTCTGCCCCTACACTGGATGGGGAGCCAACTACCAGGAGCAGTACCAGTACAAAACTACGCAGGTCACCGCCGCGCCGGATACGCAGCCCTTCAATAACCTGGCCGAGCTGGGTATCTGCTGTCCGATCAACAACGATACGGACGGGGACGGGATGTGGGACGGCTGGGAGTTGTACGTCAATCTCGATCCGCAGCTAGGCGCCGACGCCGGCCGCGACGGCGACGGGGACGGGATCTCGAACGGCGAGGAGTTCGGTTGCGATTACAACAACAACCTGGTTGACGCTGCCTGGCTGAACAAGCTCTACCCGACGGACCCGACGGGCGTCTTCGGGGATTCGGACGGGGACGGCGTGCCGGACGCGCTTATCAACGGCCCCGATACGGACATGGACCAGATCACCGACAGCCAGGAGAAGGGGTTGATCTACGGGGCCGGCGCGTGGGTGCGCCACTGCTATCCCGGCGGCGGCGGCAACCCGTGTACGGCCGACACCGACGGCGACCACATCTGTGACGGGTGGGAACACCACCACGAAGTCAACTACGGTGTCGTGGACACGACGGTAGACGACGATCATCTCGATCCCGACGGGGACGGGCTGATGAACTACCAGGAGTACTGGTCTCGGGCCGTGCAGCACTGGCAGTACGACATCTGGCTGCCCGGCGAAGGCTTCCGCGGGTACGATCCGGCCGAGATGTTCCAGGGACAGCCGATGGTCTGGGACTGGCACTACTTCGGCGACGTCGATATTCACCGGGCAGACGCCGTGGTTCCCTTCAGCTATATCCGGGGCATACCGCAGGATACGGACAACACCGTCTGGTATTCGACGAGCTACCCGGGCGACTGGGACAGTGACTACGACTACATGGACGACTTCTACGAGTGCTATCACGGTCTGAACCCGCTCTACGGGGATCTCGACCTGGTCATGAGTCACTATGCGGGACTGATGGTGATCGCGCCCATTCCGTTGATCAACGACGTCCGTCAGGCGCCGTACATCAACGGGCACCAGCTTCTGGATTCGGACATGGACGGTCTGCCGAACTTCGACGAGGCGTTGCGTCCCGACGAAGACTCGGATCCGCAGTACTATCACAGCGACCCCACGCCGCACTGGATTACCGATGCCAGCTACGAGCAGAGCTGGGTCAACCTGTACTACTGGCGCGGCACGGTGCACTACTTCTTCGACGACGATTGGATGGACTCGTACCTGCGGGGCTCCTGGCTGCTCTCGCCCCAGTACATGTACGACTTCGAGATGAACGAAGGGTTCGATACGGACAACGACAATCGCGGGGACCGCGCCGAAGTCCTGGAAACGACGTCGCTGGGCGCGACCGACATGATCGATTCCGAGGACCCGCCGCACCGCCGCGCCGCCAAGTTCAACGGCGACGCCGCGTTCCGGACGCCGGGGGCGTACTTCTTCCTCGCGGAGACTCTCAGGCAGTTCACGGTGGAGGCGTGGGTGCGTCCCACGAATCCGCAGTCGGGTCGGGTGCAGACGATTGTCGAGCGTCCGATCAGTGTCCCGAACGGGAACGTCATGGGCTTCCCGAGCGGACTGCGGCTCAATTTCCGACTGGGGATTGACGGGGGCGGGCTGCCGTTCATTCGCTACGACGGCAGCGGTTTCGATCCGCTGTTTGTCGAAGCCAAGGCGCCCATGGAGCGCGGGCTGACCCCCGACGAGTGGACCCACCTGGCGGGAGTGTACGACGGGCAGAAGCACCAGCTGAATCTGTATATCAACGGGATCCTGGCCGACACGACGCCCAGCGCCGAGAGGCCGTGCAACGGTTTCATCCCGGGACGAGATGCCGACCTGTTCCTGGGGGCGCCCATCGTGATCGGCGCGACCGAGGACAACGTGTTCGCCACCCTCATGGGGGCGTCGCGTTTCGCGAGCGAGGGCTCCGCCCCCGTTCCCGCGGAGTCCCAGCCCCAGTTCAGCGCCTACTTCGAGGGGTGGATCGACGAGGTCCGCATCTGGGACGAACCTCGCAGCAGGAGCACGATCAACGCCGTGCGCTTTGCGCATTTCAATCGCGCGTCGTCCGCGAACATGCCGACCTTGCTGTGGGCTTACTCGTTCGACGATCTGCCGGACCCCGACTACTCGCCGACGACGCCCGAAGGGTTCCGGTTGTTGAACGGTCGGCCGAACGACGGGTCGTACGCCGGTGTCGAATGGTGGCGCACGTCAGTGCATCGCAGCACTGTCTACAACGACTACGAGTACCTCGTATGGGTCGAAAACTCGAAGAACCACATGCCGCTGACCATGCCGGCGGACACCCGTTCCTGGAGCTGGCAACTCACGAACATCGTCATTACCGGTATCGACGGCGGCCAGACGACCGTCACGCGCGGCAATTTCCCGAACAGCTCGAATCCCTATAACGACGAGTACCATCACGTCGAGCTGCCCGGCGACCGGCTTGGCCTTCCCAGGGAGGAGTCCACGTTCTTCGACGATCTCCTGCCTCTCAGGCAGGTTGAGGGCGACGAAGACATTACGATGTGGGACCAGCTCGGCACCGGCAGGGCATTCCTGGATTCGGACGGCGACGGCATGCCCGACTGGTGGGAGATCATGCACGGCCTGGACGAGCACGATGACGACTTCGCCAACGGCGCGGATGGCGACAGGGACCTCGATGGCCTGAGCAATTACTACGAGTACATCTCCGGCACGAACCCGAATGGGCCGGACACGGACGGCGATGGAATCCTGGACATCAACGAGGACGCCGACCGCGACGGCCTTTCCAACGGGTACGAAGCTTTCGCCAAGACCATGGCGAACATGGGCGACACGGACGACGACTCGTACTCCGACGGCGAGGAGCTGATGGCCGTGGACAACTACGGCGGCTTCGCCACGCCCGGCGTGCCGATGCAGACCTCCGACCCGTTGAATTCGCTGGACCCGATCGTTCCGCGCGCGATGTCCTTCGACGGCTCCGCTCGTCTGATCATTCCGCCGCAGGACAAGCTCATGCTCGAGCAGTGGACGATCCAGATGTGGGTCAAGCCGGACGTGAGTACCGATGGCGGAGTCATGCTGTGCCGCTACGTGGCCGATACCGTGACCGGCGGCTCGGGCATCAACTACGAAATGGGTGTTGCCGTGGAGGCCGGGCAGCCCGGCTCCGTGCGGCCCTACGTGCGCTACGAGCAGCAGGACGGGAGCGAGGTCAGGCTGGACGGCAAATCCCCGGGCAACATTGTCGTGCTGCCCGGATACAACATGCTGATCCCGCGCGGCGAGTGGACGCACCTGACCACCACGCTCGATCCCGAGGCGCACACCTTGAGGATGTACATCAACGGGTTGCTCCATTCCTATACGCTCAATGCGGTCCAGACGCCTCCGACGGTGTTCGGGCCGTTTCAGGAGCACACCGGCGACGAGGTAACCATGGGCGCCCGCCGTTCCGTCGGAGCGATCGTCGACGGCTACGAGGGGTTGATTGACGAAGTCCGTCTGTACGCGAGCGTCAAGACCGCCGACCAGATCGCGGACGATTTCGATTCGCCGATGCTTTCGTCGGGTCACTCCACCAATGCGATTCCGTTCCGTGCCGGCAGGATGACCCCGCCGGAGGGTGTCGCTACGCGGATGAGTCGCGCTCCGGATGACGCGGTGATGCATGCGATCGTGCAGTTTGGCGCCCCGGTTACCGGCGAGACCGTGACGCAGCTCGAGGCGGCCGGTCTCAGAGTAGTCAACAAGGTCTCGTCCCGGGCGGTGACCGTACACGGCCCGGTCGGGAGTGTGCGCGGGCTGAGCAACGTGCGCTGGACAGGTGAAGTGCCCGCCGCCAAGAAGGTCTCGAAGCACTTTGCGAAGCACCACTCCTGCACGCCGAGTCCGGTCGTGGTCAGGTTCTACCCCGGAACGGGGCTGGCCGACGCGACTCGCGTGGCCGGGAAGGTGGGGGCCAGTTTGCCGCGCAAGGCGTTCCTGGCCGAGACGTACCTGCTCGTCCTGGCGTCGTGCGGACAGGTTGATGCGCTCGCCGAGGAGGACAGCGTCGAGTACGTGATGCCGGGGCGCGAGAGCATGCTGAAGGGTGAAGTGTTCCTCATGAGCCCGACGCCGACTCTGGACGGCTTGCCCGTGGCGCGCTACGCGACGCAGGGCGACGGGTGGGACGGTCCCGGTCTCGGGTCCGCCGATCTCACCTACTACTTTGCCAACGATCTCGTGGCCCTGCCGGGCGACTCCGAGCAGGACGAGATCGTCGAAGCGATGATGCTCTGGGCGGAAGTGGCGGCACTGACCTTCACCGAGACGACGCAGCCCGGTCTGGCCTACTCGATCGACATCAACTTTGCCCCCGTCGACGGGCCTGGCAACACCCTCGCGTTTGCCTACTTCCCGATGGTCGGCAACATGACCTTCGACACCGCGGAATCGTGGGCGATCGACGCACCGACCGATATCAAGGCCGTCGCGCTGCATGAGCTGGGGCACTCGCTCGGCATGGGGCACTCCGACGATCCGGATGCGATCATGTATCCCTTCTATGCCCCGGGCGATCCCGCCGTGCTGGGGGCCGACGATATCGCCGGAATCCAGACCCTCTACGGCAAGCCCGACAAGCCGGGCGCGAGCTTCCGCTTTGACGACGGCGGCGTTACGGCCCAGGACTTCGTGGAGAGCGAGGATTGGAAGAACGGCTGGAAACATGCCGCCATCCTGGACGGCGCCGCGTTCGCGCCTGACGCGCCTGCGTTGCACCATGACGGCGACGGCGACGGCCTGCCGGATTGGTGGGAGCTCGCCAACGGCCTCGACCCGCAGTCCAGCTCCGGCAGCGACGGCGCCAACGCCGATGCCGACGGCGACGGGCTGGACACGATGCACGAGTACATGGCCGGCACGCGGCCGAATGCCGCCGACACCGACCTGGACGGCGTTGACGACTACCACGAGGACAGTGACGGCGACGGGTTGGCCAACGGTGACGAACAGGACCTCGTACATACCCATCCCGGCGATCCCGATACGGACGATGACGGCTGGAGCGACATGGAGGAGATCGATACGACCGTGATAAAGAGCGACGGGCGTACGCTAACCAGTCCGGTGTTCTCCCGCAGCCCGCTCGTCCAGCGCAGTCTCAAGCTCGACGGCGTACCGGTGGAGGTCCCCGCCACGGCTGCCGGGGCCACGGTGGACCGTTTCGACGTACCGGAGTGGTCGCTGGAGTGCTGGGTCATGCCGACCAACGCACTGCAGACCTGCGGACTGATTCAGCGGGACACCTATTTCGGGCAGACCAACTTTGCCCTGCGTCTCGAGAGCGGCATGCCGGTGGTGGAGTTCCAGACCAGGACCGGCCGGCGGTATTCTGCCGGCGCCAACGTGACAATTCCCGTCAACGAGTGGACCCATCTGTCCGGTGTGTGGGACCCGGCCAACGACACCCTGCGGTTGTACGTCAACGGCGTCGCCATGCAGGCACAGATAGTGTTCGAAGTCTGCGCGCGCGGCTTCGGCCGGACGACCATCGGCGACGGTTTCAGGGGATACATGGACGAGCTGCGCATCTGGGGTGTTGTGCGGAGCGAGGCGGAAGTCCAACGCTGGATGCCGCGCATCCTGAGCGGATACACCTCGTCCAGGGTGGCGGTCGTGCCCTCGTCCGGTGACCCCGTCGACCAGCGCTTGACGGAGATGGGGATCGAGTACACCGCGATCACCGCGGCGGATCTTCGCAATCCGAAGACCTACGACGAGTACACGTCCATCTTCCTGCCGTGCATGATCGACGACAGCCCCGCGCGCGATGCCTCGGTGCAGCAGTACCTGCGGGACTTCGTGGACCGCGGCGGGCGCCTGTACGTGGCCTGCTACTCGGGCGAATACGTCGGTCTCGTCTGGCCCCAGGTGGCCACGCTGAGCAGCGGGCCGCACTACTCGGCCACGGCGAGTATCGTGGACCCCGAAGTCGCCGCGTTTGTCGGGTCGACCGTGCTGGATATTCCGACCGGGTACGACTGCATCGACTCCTTCAATGCCGGCCTGGTGAACCAGATCCTCTACTCGACGGACACATACACGTCGTACGATTGGCAGACCGGTGCGACCAACACCGTGGAGGTCGGCCTGATCGCCTTCAGTTTCGACTGGGGCAAGGGCAAGGTCATCTACACCGATTTCCACTCGGAGAGCGGGATGCAGGAGAACCCGCAGCAGGCCAAGTTCCTCGAGTGGGTTGTGCGCGAAGTCTCGAGCGCGCCCGGTACGCCGATCGCGTACTACACCTTCGATGACTACGAGAACCTGCGACTCGTGAACGACCTGGACAATCGCATCACCGGCCGCGGCGCCGAGGACTACACCCATCGCCGTCAGTGGGCCTTTGCGCTGGACGATGTGACCTTCGCGACAAGCGGGAAGGAGTTCGTCGACCTGATGGGACGGTTCGACGAAGACGTCGACGGTCTCCCCGACTGGTGGGAGAACATGTTCTTCGAGGAGGGCGCCGATCCGGAGGAGGACACCGACGAGGACGGGCTCAACAACCTCTACGAGTACTACTGCGATACCAACCCCAACGACCGCGACACCGACAAGGACGGCGTGCTTGACGGCGCCGAGGATCTCGATGGGGACGGCATGCCGAACCAGGACGAGCTCCGTTACGGCTCCGACCCGCGTCTGAAGGACACCGACGACGACGGCATAAACGACATGGTGGAGATGGAGAACGACTACGATCCGATCAGCTCCATGGTTCCGCTGAACTGGCGCGCCCTGTCGCTCGACGGCGACGCCGGGTCCTATGTGGACATACCGGTCGATACACGCCTGATCCTGGACGAATGGACCATCGAGGCCTGGGTCTGCCCGTCGGCCGGGACGGTCGGCGGCACGGTGCTGAGGCGCGTAGTCGCTCCCGGCGTCACGAACTTCTTCATCGAAGTCGATGCGACCGGACATGCGCGGGTAGGCTTTGGAAACCAGGCCGTGACGAGTCCGCGCCCCATCATGAACGATGGAAAGACCTGGACGCACATTGCATTCACGTACCACGCCCAGGATCGGGAGCTGCTCCTGTACCTGAACGGTGTGCCGGCGGATGGCAAGGTCTGTTCGGCCAGTCCGCGCACGAACGGCGTCGGACTGCCGATCCAGCGCATCGGCGAAGGATTTGCGGGGATGATCGACGAGGTCCGCATCTGGAACGAAGTGCGTCGCCACTCCACGATCTCCTTCAACATCCAGGCCGTCCAGGCGCGCAACGAGAACGTGCTGGTGCTGTACTACAGGTTTGAGGACGGTACGTCGTACGCGGAGGGGGTTAACGGCACGAGTCTCATGCCGGCCTGGGACTTCGGGCAGGTTGAGGACTTCGCGTTCGGCTATCCGGATGTCGTTGACCAGGACATCGTCTCGCCCGGACAGCAGCCGGGCACGTACGTCACGAACAGCATTACGATCACGAACTACATCGCTCATCCTGACTGGCTCGATGGTTGGAAAGTGGCCGGCACGTTGTGCGGTAACGCCGTCTTCAGCGGGAGTCTCAGCAGCAGCGCGAACCCCATGAACGAGGACTACGACGGGGACGGCATGTCGGACGCTTTCGAACTGCGCTACGGGCTCAGTATGTGGAGCGGGCAGGACTCCGGGTACGATCCGGACAAGGACGGTCTGGACAACCTCAACGAGTACCTGGCCGGGCTGAATCCGAACGAGGAGGATTCCGACTACAACGGGACTGCCGACGGTGCGGAAGATTCCGACAACGACGGGCTGACCAACCTGGAAGAGGCAAACGTCTACCGCAGCGATCCCGGCAACCCGGACTCGGACGACGACACCTATGCCGACGGGGACGAGATCAACGGCGCCATTGTCATCCCCGGCGTAGTCGAGATCGACGGCCAGAGACACGAGGTCGATATTCCGGTGTCGTCGCCGCTGTACTCGATGAATCCGGGCAAGGGGCGCAGCATGGTCATGAACGGCGTGCCCATAGCCGTACCGGAGCCCATGGTTCTGAACAAGGATACCGGCGTCGAGCAGCAACGCTTCAGCAACATGACCCGCTGGGTGGTAGCGTGTTGGGTGTTTGTCGATACGCCGCAGACCGGCAGCTTGATGCGCAGGGAGACCGAGACGGGAGAGATCAATTTCGACCTCCGCCTCGATGCGAACGTTCCGACCGTGGCCTTCACGACGACCGCGGGCGTCGAGTACTCCGCGACAGCGTCCGGGCCGATTCCCACCGGGCGGTGGGTCGCGGTGATGGGTTGGTGGCGGCCGGAAGAAAACCTGCTCTCCCTGTACGTCGACGACGTGCCGGTTGTCGGCAAGTCAGTCGTCGCCGACTGCGCTACCGGCTACGGCCGTACGGCCCTGGGCGACGGCATCGCCGGCTCAATGGACGATCTGCTGATTGCCGAGACCATCAGGCTCCAGCAGGACGAAGTGCCTGACTTCGTGCTGATTCTGGATGTTTCGGGCAGCATGTCCGGGCAGCCCCTCACGGACCTGAAAAACGCTTCCCTGGAAGCGATCGACGGGATGCCCGAAGGCGCCCGCATGGCGATCATCTCGTTCAACGACCAGGCGCAGCTCGAGCTCGATTTCACGAGCGACCGCGAGGAACTGAAGAGCACCGTGAACGGGCTGTCCGCCTCCGGCGGGACGGAGTTCAACCCCGCCCTGGACATCCTTCTCGACGAAGTGCGCGACCGGAGCGTCGATCGTCCCGTGACGACGATCTTCATCTCCGACGGCCAGTCGTGGCTGGATCCCGACACCGGCACGCTGAGCGATCTGGCCGACGAAGGCGTGACCATTCACACGGTCGGCTTCGGTGGCGGCTACTACTATTCGGACTGGTCACAGCTAGAGACGATCGCCAACGAGACCGGCGGCACGTTCTACGAGGCGCCTTCGGGCCAGGAGCTGCGCGGCATCATGGGCGGCGTCGTCCAGGCCGCCAGCGGTGTCGCCATCGACGGTTTCTACCCGTTCGACGACGGCGGCATCATGGCGGAAGACCTGCTGCACCCCCTCGACTGGGACTTCGCCATTCGGGACATCACCTTCGACAATGCCCGTTTCAGCACGGAGGACAGCATCTTCGGGCGGGAACTGGATGACTTCAATCCGATCCCCGACTGGTGGAGCATACTGTTCTTCGGTTCGGGCTTTGACGCAACCAGCGCCGCGGCCGACAGCGACGGCGACGGCCTCAACAACTACTACGAGTACCTGCTCGGATACAATCCGCTGGTCAGAGACATCGACGGCGACTTGATCGAGGACGGCAACGAGGACAGTGACGGTGACGGCCTGTCCAACCTCGCCGAGCAGCATGAACTGACCAACCCGCTGATAGTGGACACGGACGACGACGGTCTGACGGACAGGCAGGAACTCGACCAGGGGCTGTATGCGGCCGATTCGATCTCGCCCTACGTGATTCGCTACCTCCGCAACGACGGCAGCGGCTATGTCGGGCTGCCTCAGCGCGTGGAGGACAAGGACTCTGCCGGCATGCGTTTCAACCTCCAGCAGTGGACGTTGGAGGCGACCGTCCGGCTGACAGCCATGCCGACAAACAGGATCGTCCTCATCGGGCGCTACTGCGAGCCGGAGGGGCGCACCACGTTCGAGCTCGGCATCGATACGAACCTGGTCCCGTACGTGCGCTTTGACAGTCCGGCCGGTATCGAGTATCGCGTCAACGGTCAATTCCCGCTGGCGCTCGACGAGTGGACGACGCTGGGGGCCCGTTACGGCGGCGACGAAGCCGATCCGCATCGCCAGCTCTCGCTCTTCTACGACAGCGAGGAAGTCGTGCGTGACCTGACCGACGTGTTCCCCGTTACGGGGCGCCAGCGTGGCGACCTCGTGGTCGGCCGGTACCTGATCGGCGACATCGACGAGGTCCGCATCTGGAATACGGTGCGGGAAGACGAGCAAATCGAGAGGTTGCGCGGCAAAACCCTGCTGTTCGGCAGCGACGTCACCGACGTCGGCTCGCTTAACACGAGCAGTGGCTTCCTCTACCAGGCCGAGTCCCCGGGTACGGCGCTCGATTTCTGGACGGCAACGGCATGGTGCAAGCACACGGGCGACGGCGAGATCCTCAGGCGTGAAACTGTACAGAACGGCTATACCTTCCGGATGGGCGTTCAGAACGGGCAGTTGTTTGGCGCAATCCGTTTCCTGGGGGCGATCATCGTCCAGCAGGGCCAGGGCACGAATGCGCAGTTCATCGCCACGCAAGCCTGGGGCGAGTACCAGTTCACCGGGTTCAGTACCGATCTGGCCGACGGCGAGTGGCATCACGTTGCCTTCGTAAACGACGGCGCCACCCTCATGCTCTTCGTTGACGGTTTGTTCGACGGTCTGGCGGTGTTCCCGCCGGCCAACGCCGACGACGTCACGTGGCAACTGCCCGGCAACTGGCAGTTGATCGGATGGAACGGCGGACCCAATGCCGTGCTGGATCAGCGGGACGGCCCGCTGGTAATCGGCCGGGGCTACGGCGGGTTGATTGACGAGGTCGCGATCCACAGCCTGCCCATGCAGCCCGGTATCATCCGTAGAGACATGAATCGCCGGCCCGATCCCAATTTCCTGGTCTCGTATTACAGCTTCGACGGCCTGGACCTGTCGGGGGGACCGTTCGTGTTCAACGAGGCGAGCGGCTGGATGGGCATCCTCATGGGGGCGGGCATCCAGTCCGGTCCGGGGGCGAACGCTCCCATCGCGATCTCGCCGCTCGATGTCATGGCACGCGTGCTCGCGGCCTATCTGCCGATGGACGACGGGCGCTACCTGGGGGCCACGCCTCTGAACAGCGTGGAGGACTTCGCGCACAAGGGCGACATGGCCTATGCGGGGCGTCTGCGCAGCGGAGACGGGCTGGCGGCCACCGACCATATCGACTTCATGCCGCCGATGAACGACAACACCAATACGCCGGCAATGTCGCATTCGCGCTTCTTCGACATGTTGGCGGATTCGCCCTGGCGCCTCGATGCGGACGGCGACGGAATGGCCGACGTATTCGAGCAGTATTTCGGCTTCGATCCCAGCCTCTCCGCGGATGCGAACGCCGACGCCGACGGCGACGGGTTGAGCAACATGGGCGAGTACTTCGCCAACACGGACCCGCTGTTCTACGATTCGGATGGCGACGGACTGTCGGATGGCGACGAAGACACCGACGGGGACGGCATCTCGAACGCGGACGAAGTGTCGCGGTACGGTTCCAACCCGGGGCTGCGCGATACGGACGACGACGGGATTACCGACGATGCCGAAGTGCTGGGGCGGACGGATCCCGCGAATGCGCAGGATCCGCCCGTGCGGCGCGCCGTCGAGCTGGGCGGCACGAGCCAGGACTACGTCGAAATACCGCGCCAGGAGCGGTTTGCCATGCGTAGCTGGACGGTTGAAGCCTGGGTCTGCCCGTCCGCCAGTTGGACCGGCGGCGGCTTCGTGCTGTACCGACAGGTGAACAACGAGGCCAACTACTACATCTATATCAACCGCGACAAGCGCGTTGTGGGCGGCAACGGGGCCGACTATGAAGTCGTCAGTTGGAGCAGGGTCCCGTGCGACGGAACGACCTGGACGCACATCCTGCTTTCGTTCGACGACGCCAAGAACGAGCTGAAGTTGTACGTCAATGACGCGATGGAAGGCATGGACTACCTGGGGCGGCCGCCGGCTGTCAGAAACGTGGGACAGGTCGTCATCAGGGTCGGCGAGCGCTTTGCCGGCCTCATCGATGAGGTCCGCTTCTGGGACAAGGCGGTTCTGCCTGAGTCGTTGATTCTCAGTGGGGCCGAAGAGGGACTGGTGGCGTACTACAACTTCAACGATGGAACCTCCTACGTGCCCGGCCCCGCTGGTACCGGTACGAGCGGCAACCCGTTCTGGCAGGAAGGCCAGGTTGCCGATTTCGTCGACGATTACAGCCTGGACTGGCGTGAGTATTGGGACCACGCCGCGACGTTGCACGGCGACGCGAGGTTCGCGTCGACGAACTCCCTCTGGATGCCCACCGTTGGGGCCGACACGGACAGTGACGGAATTCCCGACGAGTGGGAGGTCCAGTATCCGCTGGCGCTCGATCCACGGGTCCACGACGGGAAGCTCGACGCGGACGGCGACGGCTGGGACAATGCCAGCGAGTATCTCTGGAGGACGATGTCGACCAATGTGGCGGTCCAACTGGGGGTGACGGGAGGCGTGCTGCAGGCGACGTCGCCGGTCCTGTCCACGGAATACCCGACTCCGCCGGTGGAATTCACCTTCCGCTACGCGGGGCTGACGCCCGGCAACACCATTCACATCGAGGTGTTCGGCGAGCCCGGCATGGACGGCGCACCGGATGCGACGGTCGACATCAACGTGGCAGGCTGGAACTGGAATTCGGCCTACACAACGACGATTACGACCTTCAATACCGGCTACCTCCGCCAGGGACCGGCGTACTTCTTCGCCACCTTCGACAACGACATTGCGCTTGCCGCCGGCATTGCGCAGTACCAGCCGATTCAGGTGGGCTTCGGTCCTGTTCCGGACGTGGAAATCTACCTGACCGACACCCTGCTCGGATACGGGCGTTTCGGCTGGACGGCCGGCAGCCCGGAGGGCGACCTCGTAGCCGTCACGGACATACCTGGACTCCAGGCTTTCGAGCCGTACTTCATGCGGGAGATATCCTACTTCCACGAAGGCCACTACCGCTTCCTCAACGGCGGCCCGTTGGACGACAAGAGCTACAGATGGTCCGCGAACGGACAGAACGGCGCCTTCGAAGTCGAGTGGGAGACACCGCCCGAGCCGGAGCTCGTGTGGCCGGTACTCGGGGCCCGCGTGAAGCTGGCGCGGAACGAATTCGTCTGGACGGCGGACACGAATGCGGCCCACTTCGTCTTGAACATAGTCCCGGACAACACGAACCAGGCGCCGATTCGGATCTTGACGACGAACGCGACTACGTTCGTTCGCAGAGACGATACCGTCCACTATCGCTTGCCCATCTACGCCGGCGACGCCGGTTTCGGAAACGGCAGCTACAGTTGGACTGTAACACCGACGAATCCCGAGAGCGTCGGGCCGACGTCCGCCGTGGGTCGCTTCACGGTCGACTTGCGGTCCACCCTGACCGGACCGTACGGCATGTCGGGCTCACTGCTCGTGCCCCAACACCCGCGCGTTACGGGCGGCGAATACGTTGTCCAGGTGTTCGCGGGTGAAGGCTTCAGCGGGGCGCCCGTCGCCCAGGTCCACGTGGACCCGAACGGTCCCATGACCTATGACTTGCGTGGCATTCCGGGCAGCGTCAACGGTTCGCACTATGGCGTGCTGGCGTTCCTGGACCAGAACGGCAACGATCGGTTGGACGCGTATGAGTCGTATGGCTTCGTGGCCAATCCGGACGCTCCCAGGTTCTGGCCGTTGTGGATGACGCTGAACGAGTCCATTGTGGGCCAGCAGATCCGCATCATGCACCGTGATACCGACAACGACCTGCTGCCGGATGCATGGGAGATGCAGCACTGTGGCAACCTCACGGACATGGGGACGGGCACTGACTTCGACGGTGACCTCCTGGTAGACACCGACGAGCTCAACTTCGGAACGAATCCGAACAACCAGGACTCCGACGGTGACGGACTGGACGACAAGCGAGAAGCCGAGGGCGGCATGGGTGGTCCGAGCAATCCTGACGACGACGGCGACGGTGTGCCTACGGTCATTGAAGTCAGGTGGAACGGCACCAACGGTTACCAGGTGGGCAGCGACATGAACCCGCTCAGTGATGACTCCGACGGCGATACCTACTCGGACTACGAGGAAATCGCCGCCGGCCTCGATCCGATGAGCGCCGCAAGTGCGGGCCCATTCGAGTTGAGATGCGGCAACGTGAGCAGCAACGAAATCGTCCTGGAGTGGGATATGGGCGACTACGATGGTCGGGTCACCGGCGAGTACTCGCTCGTCTTCAGAACGAACATGTCACCGTGGTTGGTCGAGAATATCGTGGTGACGTCAGTTCCGTCGTACGGCGATACCAACAGGACCGTTAGCGTAACCAACAATCTGAGCACGGATTGCGGGCTCTACAAGTTGTTCTACCGCATCCAGGCCCCGTAGGCTGGAGAAGTGCCCCGAGACGTACCGACGGCTCGGAAAACTCGATTGCGGCGCTGCCCTGTTACCCTGGGACGGAGTTTCGAGGGTGTGGGGCAGGGCTTGTCGAGAATTGCTGCTTGAGAGGAGTTTTTGTGTTGTTATTGGGAGCCTGACTCCCTACTATTGCGCGTAACCCCCAGTTAGACAGGAGACCGGGATAATGAAGCGAGCCGTTGGCTATTTGTGCGTTTTTTGTGTGTTGGCGCTCTACGTGGGTTGCGAATGGGAGTCGAGCGGCGAAAATGACTCTTGGGATGCGAGCGCGGGTTGGATCAACTTCAGCGGGGTCTATGCGGCCAGCGACGGCGGTGTGGTCGTTGCCGATTTCTCGCGCCCCACCGGGTCGACACAGGCGGAAACGCGTTGGACGGACAATGAGATTGCAACGGGAGTTGACGGAGTTCACGTCTACGAAGGTGTGCTTTCCAAGACGCCGATCGTTGCGGGGAGCTTGACCGTCGTTGGAGGAGGCTTCCAATTCAACGACACCGGCAACGGAACTCTCACGGGCAATATCAGCGGCACCTCCGGGACGATCAACTACTCTACGGGTACGTGGCAGATCGATCTGGGCCCGTTGACACTCACGACGGGAGCGCCCCTTGACGCGCATTACCGCTATCTCGAAGGCGGCGACGGCGGCAGCGTCATCGAGCCCGGCAACAGCGGAACGCCGATTTACTCGTTCGTGGTCGAACAGACCGGCAACAAGTTGCGCTTCATAGACAGCACCGGCATGGAGTACAATGGACAGATGGGAGTCGTTTCCCAGGCCGGCGGGGACGCGACCGGCATGACCTCGGGCGAGGTCGTGGCCAGTTTCGAAGTCACCCGCCCCGGCGTGACGATCAGCGGCACTTTCCAGGGCAACTACGCCGCCCCGGAGCGCGATGCCTCCGGTACAGCCGTTTCCGCGGGAGCTCTTGACAACCGCTACATGGCGGCTACCTGGATGGAGGACAACGGGACGACGGCCGGCATCGTCGGCGTTACCGCCGAGAGAGTCAGGACCCAGGACGACGACAGCGGCTGGCTGTAGTAGAACCGTGGGCAAGGATTTGCGTGGAAACTGCGAGGGCGCCTGTCACGACGACAGGCGCCCTCTTGCGTATGCGGCTGTTCCGTAGAACGGTGCTCCCGCGCCGTTCCCAGCGGCTGTGGAGCGGCAATCGTGGAGAGAAAGTGGAACGAAGTACTGCAACTCTCGCCGATGTGCTTCTTCGCCTGCCGCGGGAACGGCGCAGGAGCACCGTTCTACGGAGCTTCATGCATCCGCGCCCTTTTCGGACAGCATCATGATAGAGTCAGAACAACGTGAATGGCCGGCAACCGTTCTGCTGCGCCTGCTCCCGCCGGTTCTGTTTGTGGGGTTCGCCGCGACGAGGATCTACATCGAAGCCGATATCCTGTCGGACACGCCGAAATTCTCGCTCCTGGTAGTCGTGCACCACGTTTCGTGGATGCTGTCCGAAGTCCTGTGCCTTATCCTCTTGGCGCATATCATCTTGCGCCGCCGGGTGACTGAGCTGCTGTGGATGATGTACGGCGGCATTCTGATGGCCATCCCGCCCCTGTACGCCGCAATCGCCGGTTCCAACCTGAAACTCGACTACTTGCGCGGCGGTTTCACCGACATCGGCCTGGACATCCTCACATTCTGCGCACTGTCGGACCACAACCGACCGCTCTGCCCCGAGATTGTCGCGATCTTCGTCTCCATGCTTGTGGTCGGTCGCATCATGGGGCACTCGTGGCGGAGGGGCTTGGTCCTTGCCCTGGTCGCTCACCTCATTGGCATGCTCGTAGCGACCCAGTGGGTGGGTTTCTCGCGAGGATTCCCGGGCGTTCTGATTACGCTGGCCTCCCGGTTTCCCAAGCATGGCGGGCTGGGTGCGGCCTGTCTTACGCTTGCGACCGTGCTGTCCCTGACACTCGTGTTTCGATCGGGACTTGCCGCCTGCGTGCGGCGAACGCTGTGGCGCGCCGCCGACGCGGCCCTGGCAGGCGGCGTGATCGCTATCGTGGGCGCTTGTCTGGCCGACGTTTCGCCTCATCCCTTCGACCGGGTTGTCGTGGGCATTCCCGCCGCGGTCGCCGCTTTCATCGCCGCCCTGGCCATGCAGCGTGACAGCCGGACGGGAGGGTGGGGGACGTGGACCGCGCTCAGCGCAGTCGCCGGAGCGAATGTGTTTGGATGGACGGTGATCTTGCGGAGTTTCTGATGGACCTGGCCGGAGATCTCAACAGCCGTTTGTCATCCCGAGGACACCAAGGGCCTGCCCCTCACCCGCCTCCGCTGCGCTGCGGCGACCTCTCCCCCGAG